>JAYURF010000124.1:0-17622 GCA_043756365.1 Acidimicrobiales bacterium | reverse complement strand
ACCAACGCGGATACGCGCAGCAGCAAAGGACTTCAACGAGGGCAGAACCACTGACCGCCAATGGGCAGAACTATTGGCCACCAACGGGCAGTTTCGTGGCCGCCTACGGGCAGAATCTCATGGCCGCCGACAGAGCACCTCAAGTTTTTTTCAAAGGTTCGTCAACTTCGGGCCCGGCGATGACTTCATCGACCAGTGACGATGCCAATCTTCAGGCTCAAGGATTGTGCTCAGCCGTTCACCATGAGTGAAATCGAATCACTCTGCGAAAAGTTGGTCGCTGCCCGCACAGCGCGCATGTAGGTCTTACGAACTACTGCAGTTGGGGTGGCCGTGCGCCAGATACGCTGATTCTCCCGTTCACGGGCGCATAGCTCAGTTGGTAGAGCGCTTCCCTTACAAGGAAGTGGTCGGGGGTTCGAGTCCCTCTGCGCCCACGGGACGTTGTCAGAAACACAACGTTTGCCAGGTTCAGGGTGTATTTCCCGTGTCCGATCGCTCGAACTAGCCTCGTCGTCTCTTTCAAACCCCGGTCAGCTCTCGTGGAGGCGAGCGATTCAAGTGCGGTATTGCCATGGAAGCGTAAGGAGGCGGGTGCGATCGAAACGCGGGGTCGCCCGGTCGCCCAACGCGTCTGAGCCGCTGGGATCGTTGCCGACCGGTGGAGAACAAGTCATTGGATGGCCACCGCCAGCAACAGTCGACCGCACCAGATCGCCGGCTCTGCGCGCCTTTCTCCGATCGCGATTCGCATCTTCTGCGTCCCGGGAGCTGCGCGTTTTGGCGCGCTGTCCTGCGCTCCGGAATGCACGTCTCACGAGTTCCCCCCGGACCTGATGCAAAACCCCGGCCGGTTCAGGCGCTCGGAGTTAGAGCCTGACGCTGTGATGGAACTCACCCTGATGGGGTCCGATCCGATGCCTGATTGGCGCACGACATACGAGGAGGAATGAGTGAACGGCATGGGGTTGTCGACGCCAACCCCATGCAGGAGACCGGCTGGTTCAGTCGAAGCCGATCATGTGCAAGTACGCGCGCACTCGTCGCGCGTTCTTGGCCCGGAGCGCGTCCGTAGCGCTGGGCGTGGGGTGACGACGCTGGTCGACCCCGTCGCTGGTTGAACCACCCGTCGGACGTTTGTCCGTGTTGGCGTGCAATTGCGGGACTACGTTGAGCTTCCTCCATGGACGATCTAATCGAACCGACCCATCCGGCGCCCGGCGTCCGTGCCGTGCTGGTGGTCGACGACGACCCCATGGTCAATGCGTTGATGACGAGCGGCCTCCGCGAGGCGGGCTTCGACGTGGTGAGCGCCGCCTCGGGTCATGAGGCCTTGGAGCGGCTCTCCGAGGCCATTCCCGACGTCATCGTGTCCGACGTGATGATGCCCGGACTCAGTGGGTTCGAGCTCATTGGTCGCATTCGAGCGCGGCCGGAGCTGCGCGGCGTTCCGTTGCTGTTCGTCACCACCAGGTCGGCGCAGCAGGACATCGTCCACGGGCTGGGCCTCGGTGCCGACGACTACCTGGTGAAGCCGTTCGGTCTCCCCGAGTTCGTCGCTCGCGTGCGTTCGAAGGTGGAGCGGCCATCGGTTGCTGCCGAACTGTTGCCGGTGGATCGTGCTTCCGGGGCGCTCACGCTCGATGCGTTCCGCCGCGTGATGGAACGTGAGCGCTCACGTGCGGGTCTGCACGCGGTGGTCGCGCACATTCAAGTTCCCGAACTGGCCCGTGTTCGCGACCGCTTGGGCGTGCGCGCCGAACGAGAGGCGATCCGTCAGGTCACCAACGTGCTGCAGTTGTCGCTCGGCCCCACCGATGTGGTGGCTCGCGAACCCGGTGGGGGATGGCTGCTGCTCCTGACCGTGGCGGCCGAAGGGGCGGATCGTTCGCTCGCCGATGTGGCGCGGCGCGTGAACGACGTCGATGTCGTGACGGGCGGGACGAGTCTGCGCCTCACGCCCGTCGTCGGCTACGAGGTGGTGGCTCGTGAACTGGCCGCCGACGATGTCATCAGTCGTGCGCGCCTCGCATCCGAGGCGGCGTCCATTCACCTCGACCTGCTTCCCATTCGCTACGACGCCGGCCTCGCCGAGATCGTGCACGACCGAGCGAGGGAATCACGAGGCACGTTCACTTCTCGTTGGTGGAACCGTGTACGAACACCGTTCCAGATCGTGCTCACGTTCGTGCTGGGCGGCGTGGTGCCGTACTTGCTGTACTGGGGTGCCGACAGCGCAGGTTTCGACCTCGCCGGCGTGATGTACATCGTGGTCGTCGTGGCCCTGGTGTTCACGGGCGTGTTGATCTGGGCAGAAGGGTTCGCGGCGCTGAAGCGGACCACCCCACCTGCCGCCCCGGACGGCGACGCGCCCGTTGCGTCGGCGATCATCGCGGCTTACCTGCCCAACGAAGCAGCAACCATCGTGGGCACCATCGAGGCCTTCCTCGCGGTGGACTATCCAGCCCGGCTGCAGATCATCCTGGCGTACAACGGCCCCGACCGGCATCCGGTCGAGTCCACGTTCGCCACCATTGCTCGCGCCGATCCGCGTTTCGTGCCGTTACGTGTCGAGGGCAGCACCTCGAAGGCGCAGAACGTGAACGCCGCGCTCGCCGTCGTCGAAGGCGAGTTCGTGGGCGTGTTCGACGCCGATCATCATCCCGACCCGACTTCGTTCACCCGGGCATGGCAGTGGCTCGCGTCGGGTGTCGACATTGTGCAAGGCCACCCGGTGGTGCGCAACGGTGACGCGTCGTGGATCGCCCGTACGGTCGCGGTCGAGTTCGAGGCCATCTACGCCGTCAGCCATCCCGGCCGTGCTCGTCTGCACGGCTTCGGGATCTTCGGCGGCTCCAACGGGTTCTGGCGCACGTCGCTCCTGCGAAGCATCCGCATGAACGGACGGATGCTCACCGAAGACATCGATTCGTCGCTTCGCGTCGTACAAGAGGGCGGCCGGATCGTGCCCGACCCAGCTCTCGTGTCGCGAGAGCTCGCCACCACCACCGTCCGGCAACTCTGGAACCAACGCATGCGATGGGCGCAGGGTTGGTTCCAGGTGTCCATGGTGCACACTCGCCGAGCGATTCGGAACCCGGTCCTGAGCACACGGCAGAAGCTCGGGTTCGTTCACCTGCTGCTCTGGCGCGAGATCTATCCTTGGCTGTCGTTGCAGATGTTTCCGATCATCATCTACTGGACGGTCGGGGTGGGCAAACAGCTCGACTGGTTCGTGCCGGTTCTCGTCCTCACCACGGTGTTCACTCTGTCGGTCGGCCCCGGCCAGACCTATTTCTCGTACCGCCTTGCCGCCCCGGAGATCCGCGCTCGGAAGCGGTGGTTCTTCGTCTACTTCTTCGTCTCCAGCTTCGTGTACACGGAGTTCAAGAACCTCATCGCTCGCGTCGCACAGGTGAAGGAGCTCATGGGTGACCGCCAATGGAAGGTCACGCCCCGCCCGGTGGCGGCCGGAGAGGACATCGCGTGATCGAACCGTTGATTCCCGCAGCCGACGCCGACCGGGTTGCCGCGCTGGACGCGCTGCGCATCCTCGACACCGCGCCGGAGGAGCGGTTCGATCGACTCACTCGTCTTGTCGCGCGCGTGTTCGACGTCCCGATCGCGTTGGTGAGCCTCGTGGACACCGAGCGTCAGTGGTTCAAGGCGTGCATCGGCATCGATTCGCGCCAGACAGATCGGTCGATCTCGTTCTGCGGGCACGCCATCAACGAAGCGGTCACCTTCGTGGTGGAGGACGCTTGGCTCGACGAACGATTTTCCGACAACCCGCTCGTCACGGGGGAGCCGTTCGTGCGCTTCTACGCAGGACATCCGTTGACGTCCGTGGACGGCTACCGGGTCGGCACCCTGTGCATCATCGATCGGGTGTCCCGCACGTTCGACCAACAGCAACGCAGCCTGCTCCGCGAATTCGCGACCCTGGCCGAGGCGGAACTGCGCCAGCACGAACTGAATCAACTGCTGGCGCGCCAGAGCGAAGCCGAGGAGCGGGTGCGTGTCGTCGCAGAGTCGGTGGCCGACATCATCGTCGCCGTGGATTTGCGAGGGCGCATCGTGTTCGCCAACGGCGCTGCCAGGACGTTGTTCGGTGATGCACCCGATGGGGCGCTCGTCGGTCGTCCGGCGTCCCAAGTGGTGAGTGACCGATCGCCGGGTGAGATCGCGGCGCTGATCGCCAAGGCGGAGTCGGGCAACCCCAGCGAGCGGCTGGAAGTGTTGGCGAAGTCCCAGTCGGGGGAGACCGTCCCGCTCGATGTCACGTTCGCGCCGGCCCACCTCGACGGCGAGCGCGTGTACATCGCCAGTGGACGTGACCTCACCGAGCAACGGCTGGCGCGACGGGCGCTCGAGCGGATCAGCCAGCAACAGCAGCTCATCCTGGCCTCGTCGGCCGACGGGATCGTGCACATCGATCAGGATGGCTTCGTGGTCTACGCGAACCCGTCTGCGCACCGGATGCTCCACCGACCCGACGACTGGTTGAGCGGACAGCACCTGCACTCGGTCACCCATCCTCCGGACGTCGATGGCAGAGTCGAACCGTGGATGGCGTCGCCAGTGTGGCGCACCCTCGCCAACGGTGAGGTCGTGTCCGGCCAACGTGACATGTTCCGTCGCTCCGACGGCCAATCGTTCCCCGTATCGTTCACGTCGGCCCCCGTGAGCGAGGACGGTGTGGTCACGGGGGCGGTCGTCGTGTTCGCCGACGTGTCCGAGCAGGCCGAGATCGAACGCTCCAAGGACGAGTTCGTGTCGCTGGTGAGTCATGAGTTGCGCACACCGCTCACGTCCTTGAAGGGGTCGCTCGGTCTGGTGACGGGTGGTGTGTTCGGCCCGCTGCCGGAGGAGGCCCACGAGATGCTCCGTGTTGCAGTGAGCAACACCGATCGTCTGGTGCGGCTCGTGAACGACATCCTCGACCTCCAGCGTGTGGACGCAGGCAGGCTCCAGTTGCACCTGCAGCCGTACGGGCTCGTGCACATCGTGCGCGATTCAGTGGCCTCGGTGTCCGGCGTCTTCACCGATCGCGGGCTGGTGCTGGAGAACCTCGTCGAGATGCAGGAGGACCTCCAAGTGCTCTGCGACGGCGATCGCATCGTGCAGGTGCTCACCAACCTGTTGGGCAATGCGGCGAAGTTCTCGCGTGCGGGTTCCACGGTCACCATCACTTCGTTCATCGAGACCGACACCTTCGAGGGTGCTGACTACGTGGTCATCGAGGTGGCCGATCAAGGTCGTGGCATTCCGCCCGAACGGCTCGACCGGATCTTCGAACGCTTCGAGCAGGTCGACTCGTCCGACGCTCGTCATGGCAGCGGCAGCGGGCTGGGCCTCGCCATCGCGCGGGTCCTGGTGGAGATGCACGGTGGTCGCCTCACGGTGACCAGCGAGCCCGGTGTCGGTTCGGTGTTCTCGGTCACCCTGCCGACGACCGGGCCGGTCGAGGAACTGTCGTGAGTCGGCGCCTGCTGTTGGTCGACGACGACGACGGGGTCCGCTTCGTGGCGTGTTCAGCACTGGAACGGGTGGGTGGGTGGACCGTGACGGCTGTGTCGTCCGGCGCCGAGGCGATCCGCGAGGCCGATGCCTCGCCGCCCGACGCGATCCTGCTCGACGTGATGATGCCCGGGCTCGATGGTCCGAGCACTCTTGCCAGGCTGAAGGCGAACCCGGCGACGGCGGACATCCCGGTAATCTTCCTGACTGCAAAGGCCCGCAGCGGCCAGCACGACATCCTGCTCGAGCACGGTGCGAAGGGTGTCTTGGTGAAGCCGTTCGATCCGATGCAGTTGTCGAACCAGGTGGCGGCACTTCTGGGCTTCGGACCCTAGAGATGGACGAGCGTTTCGAGGACGTGATCCGACGGTTGTGGCTCGATCAACAGGGTGTGGCGCTCGAACTCGCCGATGAGCTGGCGAGGCTGGCTCGGCAGGACGATCCCTCGGCCGATGCGCTCGAGCGGGGGTACCGGGCTGCGCACCAGCTGGCCGGCAGTCTCGGCATGTACGGCGTTCCGGAGGGCAGTGAGATCGCATCGCGTCTGGAGGACCACCTTTCACCAAGTCAGGAGGGAGCGCTCCCTCCTGATGTCGTCGTGTCGCTCACAGCTCGGTTGCGTCGCCTGGTCGCCGCCGGCCCGATCGCATCTCGCCGTGACGCCGGTCCGTGATCTCGCCATCGCGGCTACCGGCCGTCGATCAACACAAGGGCGATGTGGCGGCCGCGTTGTTGGCCGAAGGCGAGGGCCACCCACAGCGAGAAGAGTTGGTCGGTGAGGTGGCCCACCTCCCCGCGTGCTCGCTCCCGAACTCGATGTTGCGGTGGCCTATCGGGCCGAGACCTATCAGGCGTCCGGGATGGTCGCGGTGCAGTTGCAGATCCATCCGGATCGTCGCTCGTGCCTGCGTCCAAGTACCTGCACAGAGCGTCGCTAGGCGCTACCTGCCGTGCACCTCCGAGGAGCGCATAACGACGGCCGCGGAACCAGCGTTCCTCTCGTTGATGAGCTGTCCACCGAGTGCCGATCTGGGGCACTCGGCTGGGCACGAGTCTCGAGCGCTTGCCACTGTCAACAGTGCCAACCTCGTCGGGGTCGGATCGGTGCTTGCGCCCTGCGGAACTCCCTCGCCAGGGTCCGATCGTGCACACCGAACGCGCCCGCCACAACTGCGAGCGACGCGCCAGCCTCGTACTGTGCTGCGGCCACGGCAACGGACTGGTCGGTCATCTTGCGGACCGTGCGACGCCGGGCGATGCCGGCCTGCGCGAGGTGGTGCATCACGGTGGTTCTGTGGACCTTGTAGCGCTGGGAGAGCCTGTCGATCGAGTCGCCGAGTCGGTACTGATGGATCACTTGTTCAATCTCTGCGTCGGTAAGTCGGTGCTGCACAGGGTTTGAAAGCCGTCCCGTTTCCTCCTGCGGCCCGCCGCGGCGGCGTGTTCCAGCCGGCGCCGGTGCTGCCTCGCCCGCTCGCGGAGGGGGCCGTCGCTCGCTCCGTCCCTGGTCAGCAATGGTGGTGACGGCTTCGGGAGGGTTTGAAAGCCGTCCCATAAGGTCCACCGGTCGTTGTCGATTTCACAACATTCAGCATTGTTCTCCCTGCTCAAGGCCACGGTTTGAAAGACGACACGAAGGGTGCCGCGAGGCCGTGGCGAGGGATTTTCCATCCGGTGGTAGAGGGCAGTGCAGAGGAGGTGCTCTGTGCGAATACCGCGCCTGCGGAATTCGCCAGTTCGGGCACTAGGTGCTCCCTGCGGGCATACGTGCGAGCCGACCAAGTGACCGTACGATGATTCGTCATGCGGCGACGTGTCCTTGCTCTGATCTCGATCGTCCTCTTGGCGTCTGCTGTCGCCGCGTGCGGATCGAGCAACACGGACGACGCAGCAAGGCAGGCAGCGGTGCGTGACGCTGGCGCGACCGTCATGCCGTTCGACCTCGACAAGACCAAGCATTACTTCGAGAAGAGCGACACCGGAGGCGTCCAGACCGTGGTCGCGCTCGTCCCGTCCGATGCCGATCAGGTCCGGCTGGTGCGGGAGCACCTGCACGAGATCCAGATCGAGTTCTCGGCCGGTCGTTTCGACGACCCCATGGCCATCCACGGCGCGGATATGCCGGGAGTGAAGGCGCTGTCCGAAGGAGCCGCACGGTTTGAGATCAGCTACGCCGACGTCGATGGCGGGGGCCAGATTACCTACCGGACCGACGACGACACTTTGGTGACGGCGCTGCACGACTGGTTCGACGCCCAGCTCTCCGACCACGGGACTGATGCCATCACCGGGATGCCCGACAACAACATGACCCCGGAGATGTGGCACAAGCACCACCCTGGAGAGCCCTACCCCGGCACAACAGACGGGAACTGAGTTCCGACTTCGCACCCCGTCTCGAGGGCGGCCTACGAATGAGCGTTGACGACATATAGATCGAGCTGTCCCTCCGGCCGTAGCCGGCTCGTGGACGGTGTATGTTGACATCGAGGGGGAGGTTTCGAATGGACGCTGTGAGTGCGCCGGCTACTGCGACGGACGGTCGGTCCGACTGGGCGCTGCTGGCCCTGCGACTCGCTCTCGGGTCGCTGTTCTTTGCGCAAGGTGCGACGAAGTGGGGATGGTTTGGCGGCACCGATCCACCCGGGATGAGCGGACTCGAGCAGTTCCTTCAGATCCTTGGCTACGACTCGAGGACCGCCCTGGCCTGGCTGCTGACAGCGACCGAGGTGGGCGCCGGACTCCTGCTGATCACAGGATTGTTGACTCCCCTCGCCGCCGCTGGCGCGATCGGGATCGCGTTCAACGGCGCGTTCGTCCTGAGTTGGCAGGGTGGTTTCGCCAATGGATGGGGCGGGTGGATCGTCTTCATGGCCGGTGCGGGGGCAGTCGCACTTCTTGGCCCGGGCCGATATTCGCTCGATGGTGTCGCCCCGTGGCGCTCGGTCGGATGGGTGAGTCGTTGGCTCGTCGGTACGCGGGCGGGCGTCTCGGGTATCGCCCTCGGCGTTGTGGTCGGTGCGCTCGTTGTGACCACGGTGGGTCCGGGCTTTGACAGCACGCCGAGTTTCGCACCGCCACCCGCAAGCGAGAACGGCGAAGGCATCGCGGTGTGGTGCCAGGACGTGGCCGGGATCAGACAGGCACTTGCTGCGGGAGGAACGATCCCCGACGAAACGTTCGCTCAGTTCGTCGATTCTGCTCCGGGTGACATCCGCCAGGCTACGGAGACGGCGAGCGAGGCGCTCAGGGCGTCGCCTGAAGACGCGTTTGCGGATCCGGAGGTCGAAACTGCCATCCAAGAGATCGAGGCGTACGCGGCGAGCAACTGCTAGATGATTGGTCCAATGGTCTCGCGTGGTCCGCGCGACAGCGCCCCATCATAGGCGCGACGGCGTCCATGATATGCGGTGTTAATACACCCGGATCTTGGAGGAATCGGATGAACGCTGATCCCAGACATGTCCGAAAGGTAGTCCGAAGAGTTCGAGCGCCTCGGTCTGCAGCTGTGTCACGCGGCTTCGATGCTCACGGGGATCGACTGTCCAACGCGTCCCTGTTGCCGATCTGTCATCGAGCGTTTGCCGGATCTGTGCCCCGCGTCGCGTAGGTCTGGGTGGCGTGCAGTCGGGTTCACGCCGATCCCGGTATGGGTCGGATGGTGACCCCGACTCGGGCGAGTTCCCGGCGTACGGTCGCGGCGTCGACGTTGAACGCGCGGGCAACTACGGCGAGGGAGTCGCCGCTGCAGTACTGGAGGGTCGCTTCGCTCACGTCGTGGTCGCTTCGCTCACGTCGTGGTCGCTCAGCTCGCGCCGGTTCACTCGACGCGGAACACCGCGAAGCTCGAGGTGGGCCATGACCGTGGTGCGGTGAACGTCATAGAGACGAGCCAAAGCGTCGTTCGAGATACCGTCCGCGTACGCCTGGGCGAGGCGGTCGATCTCTGTGCTGGACAGGCGTCGCTGGACAGGGTTTGAAAGCCGTCCCGCTTCCTCCGGCGACCGGACACGATGGCCCACTGGCGTTGAGTCCTTCGTCGCCTTGCTCCCTCGAGTCGCGGGCTTCACGGCCCAAGCTCGAGCGCCCGCTCCGCGAGCTGGCCGGGTCAGGCACTCGTGGATTCGCAAGTGCCACGATCCCGCTGTTATGCGGGTGACCGCGAGCTACCGATGCGTGGGCTCATCGCGTAGCATGGCCGGGTGCCACAACCCCGGTTTTCGGAGAGTACGCGACTCGACGTGCCAGCCGAATACGCGTTCACGTTTCTTGCCGACCCGGCCACGGCCCACCTGATCGATCCCGCTGTCCGGGAGTACAAGCCGGATTCCCTGCCGATGCGCCAGGGGACTCGCAACCTGATCCGTTTCAGGATGTGGGGCGTTCCCATGCGCGTCGTCTCGGTCGTGAGGGAATGGGAACCGGGGCGCCGAATGGTCATGGAAAACGTGAAGCCGTCCTGGCCCGTGCGCGCAGTCGCGACACATTCGTTTGCGCCGGATGGAGAGACTTGCACATACACCTGGGCGATGGAGTTCCGCACTTCCGGTCCACTTGGCGCCCTCATCGGGAGGATCTTCGCTCGATTCATGCAGTCGAATGCGAAGGCTCAACAGCGTCTGTTCAAGGATGAAGTCGAACGACGTTTCCGTCACGAGCACCAAGTCGGCGGACCAGCAGGCACCTAGCGCCGATGCACCATCGCTGACCCCGTCTTGCTCGGATCGACACTCCAGCTTGGCGGAACTCCTTCGGCAAAGTCCGCTGGCCGTTGAGGGGAGCGGCAAGCAGCTCCTCGAGACTCAATCGCTTGACAATATATCGGCAAGTGATAGGGTCGGTGGCAATGGACCCTCGATCGTTCCTTCCACTGGCACCGGCGCAATTCCATGTTCTCGTTGCGCTGTCCGACGGCGACATGCACGGGTACGCCATCATGCAGGCGGTCGAATCCTCGTCGAACGACCTGGTCCGTATGGGCCCCGCGACGCTGTACGGAACCCTCAAGCGACTGTGCGAGGCGGGGTTGACCGAGGAGTTGCCACATCGTCCCGAGCCTGGTGACGATCAGCGGCGGCGGTACTACCGGCTCACCGGGCTCGGGCGTGAAGTGTGCCTCGCCGAGTCCGATCGACTCGCCGATCTCGTGCAGCGCAGCCGCGCCAACCTCCGGCCGAGGCCGGCCTGATCATGGTGGCGAGTACATCCGTCTACCGGGCGCTCGTTCGGCTGTACCCGCGGCAGTTCCGCGACCACTACGGCGACGATCTCGTACTGCACTTCACGGACCTGGTGCACCGCGACGGTGTCAGCCGCGCGTGGTTTCGCACCACCGTCGACCTGCTCGTCACCGTCCCTCGCTACCGATTGGAAACCATCATGAACCCACGTCGTTCCACCACCGGAATCGTTCTGCTTGTCGCAGTACTCGCCCTCGCAGGGCTGTTCGGCTACTTCGCCGGCTTCGCTCCGGCCCTGCTGCTCGTGGTCATTTCCATCGGGGTGGCGGTCGCAGAGCGCGGCCGCCTTGCGGCGAGTCTCCGCGCGTCGACCCCATCTCGACGTCGACATCTCCTCGTCACGAGCGGGCTGCTGGTTCTGGCGAGTCTGGCATCGCTGTACGTGGGATTCGCCGACCTCGACGGCCGCGACCACTGGCCGGCCGGCCGAGTCCTCTTCTACAACGCACTCTTCTTCACGCTGCTCATCGCAGCTCTGATCTGTGGCGTCATGGGGCTCCGTGCGCCGCGCTCATCGCAGGAGAGTGTTCCGACTGCGGCGTAGCGCCCACTGACTGGCGTGCGATCACCGCGAGAGAGCCGCCGCGGCTCGTCGCTCATCGAGCACGGAGGCGCAGGCGCCACCATGCTCCGTATTGTGGTCCCGGCACGCTGAAGGAGCCTGATCACGGTAGTGCGATGGATTCCGAACTCTCTGGCCAGGGCTTCGATGGTGGCACCGCCTGTTCGCCTGTGGATGAGCGCGGCGACCTCGGACGCATCGAGTCTGCGCTGGACCCGCCGGTCACGATGACGGATCGGCGGAGCGTCAGGCCGGGCCATCAGCATCGGCAGCAGCGCGACCGCCCGGACGAATGACGGGAGGGGGTTCGAAAGCCGTCCCTGAAGGTCCACTCGTTTGTTGTGGATTCCACAACACTCAGACGCGTTGGCCCTGGTCAGGGTGGGGTTTGAAAGATGACCCGAAGGTGTCGACAACCGAGATAGTCCGCGCCGAACGTCACGGTCCCGGCGTTTGGTGGCACCCTCGCTGGCTGCTGGATTGAGCGGTGTGGGGCACTCGACTGGGGCCGTTACTCCGTGGTCGGCGCGGTGACGCCGTCGAGATATCGAGCGGCGATACCGGGTGGATCTCCGATCCTTGCCGCAGTCGCGCGGGGGATGAGGATTGCCGGATATCGGACGGATCGATCCGTGACGCTTCTCAGTCACCGATTCGACGGGTTCCGCGGCCCGAATCGAGGATAGGATCTAGTTGTTCGGGAACGTTCGGGAGAGGTTGAAGCCAATGTCTGACGAAGTCAAAGTGGGGCCGGCGTCTGAACTCACCCCTGGCACCGTGAAGGGTGCCGGCCGGTACGCCGTTGGTAACGCCGACGGCGAGTTGTTTGCGGTCACTCGGCGATGCCGGCACCTCAATGCTGACCTCGCCAACGGAAGCATCGACGAGGCAGGTTGTCTGGTGTGCCCATGGCACGGCTCGAAGTATGACGTGGCCACCGGCAAGATGGTGCTCGGACCCCAGGGCATGTTTGCCAAGATCCCGGGCCTCGGCACCGCTTTCAAAGCTTTGACGTCGGTGTTTCCGCTTGGACGCGGCCGAGTCGTCGAACGCGACGACACTCTCTACGTCGAATGATCCCGCTGAGACGGGACGATCAATGAGGGTCCAGGACGAACTGGTCGGTCAGCTTGCGAGTCATGCGTCGCCGGGCGATGCCGCGATGTGCGAGTGGTGCATGACGGTGGTTCTGTGGACCTTGTAGCGATGGGAGAGCTTGTCGATCGAGTCGCCGTCTCGGTATTGCTGGATCAGCTCTTCGATCTCAGCGTCGGTCAGTCTGCGGAGTACAGGGTTTGAAAGCCGTCCCCTTTTCTCCTGCGGCCCGGCTGACCGAGTCCAGCCTCGAGGCATAAACCAGGTTCGCTGAATTCAGCGTCTGTTCATCTGTTGTACATTGGCGCGTGTCAAAGGGGGGAGGGCGCTATGAACAGTGTCGAGACATGGAATCCACCAGGGCCTGGGCCTTGGCAACAAGATCAGGCCCATTCACCCGAACCGATGTCGCGGGTCGCAAGCGAGCTGCTTCCGGCACCGTTTGCGCGAGGCTTCGGTGAGACGATGGCCGCCTACGGGGTACTGCTGGATGCTATGGCGGTTGCCGTGGTCAACGGATTCCGGTACATGCAGCCGCAGCCGTTCGACATGCCCGGTCCCGATGGCCCCCCATCGCACGACCACATCGTGAGCGAGATTGGGCGCCGTACCGCATTGGCTGCTCACGCGTTCGAGGCGCAGATTTGGAAGGATCACCTACGACAGTGGGATGACGAGCTGAAGCCGACTGCCATCAGCAGGCACCGTGCCTTGAATTCAGTTGACCTAGGCGATCTCGACACCGCCGCGCTGATCGCCCATTTGCGTGAGTGTGGAAGTCACGTGTCGGCGATGGTGTATCAGCACCACCGTTTCAACCTCTCTGCAATGATGCCTATTGGCGACTTCCTGCTGCAGGCCAGTGCGATGGTGGGAATGCCGCCGCCTTCGCTTTTTCCTGCGCTCGCTGGGGCGTCACCCGTCACGGGTTTGGCATCGTCGGAGTTGACGGACGTGATTGGCGCGGTGAAGCACAATGCTGCCGCCGAGCACCTGGTGCGTGGCGATGGAGACCCGGCCGAGCGGATCGCGGCGCTGCGAGCGATGCTTCCCGAAGTGGCCGAGTACCTCGCCAACACCGAGTATCGGATCAGCGAGGGGCTCGACGTGTGGGCCCCTACGGCGGGCGAGCGTCCCGACATGCAGTTGGGCAAGATCGCCGCGGCGCTCGATGTGGACCCCGACGCAGCCACTCGCGATGCCGAGGAGTTCGCACACCAACTGAGGTCGGGCTTGTCGAGCGATCAACGCCGTGCATTCGATGCATTGCTGGTGGAGGCGCGAAGGATGTATCGCCTGCGTGACGAACGCGGCATCTACAGCGATGTCTCTGCCCTCGGTCTTCTTCGGCTCGCTATGCTCGAAGCCGGACGGCGACTCGGTGCGTCCGGTCGGCTTCACGAAGCGAATCACGTACTCGATGCAGGGCTCGATGAACTGTGCGGCGTGCTCGATGGCAGCGCCACCCCGACGGCTGATGAGCTTGCCCAGCGAGGGGTAGTTCGTGTTCGACGGGCAGCGGAGGGTGCCCCTCGGTTCCTCGGGCCGCCGCCACCAGCACCGCCGCCCGTGGACATGTTGCCTCCACCGTTGGCTCGGCTCATGTCGGCCGTCGGCTTCATGATCGAAGGTGTCCTCGGCGAGCTACCAGAGCCGCTCGGCGACAATGCGGTCATCATCGGAATCCCGGCGGGCACCGGCACCTACGAAGGACCTGCTCGTCTGGTGCACGACCTTGAGGATCTCTTTCTCCTCGAACAGGGTGACGTGCTCGTCACGCCGTCTACCTGCGAAGCGTTCAACGCGATGATCCACCTGGTGGGCGCGATCGTCACCGACCATGGGAGCTATGCCAGTCACGCCGCGATCATGGCTCGTGAACTCGGCTTTCCGGCGGTGGTCGGAACCGTGACCGGATCGCGTCGAATTCGCGATGGAGCTCAGTTGCGCGTGGATTCAACAACTGGCGAGGTCACAGTTATCGGATGATGCAAGTCGAAGTCACGACGGCGCGTCGGAGCACGGTCGTCGGGATCGGCGTCGCGTCGGCGCTCGTTCCATTGAACTCCACGACCCGGTAGCCGGCGACGAGATCGGCGATGTCGGTCGCGTTCAATCGTCGCTGAATCGGCCTCGATCGAGGGTTTGAAAGCCGTCCCATAAGGTCTACTCGTTTTTGTCGATTTCACAACAATCAGGCATGTCTCCCCTGCTCAGGGCCAGGGTTTGAAAGACGACACGAAGGTGTCCAGATGATCCCATGCCGAACGTCACAGTCCCGGCGGTAGGTGGCAGTCGCGGGTCTGCGTTGCGCTGGTGGCTCCACGTGATGCCAGCGGACCGCGCTCCGAAGGCGTGGTGTCTACGCCTGATGCGTTCGGGCGAGCGGACAGGACGAGCCAAGTAGCGTGGCTCTATGCCTACGCTTGACGTCCTCGGCCACCCGACCTGGTACACGGTTCGAGGAACTGGTGACGAGACCGTGCTGTTGTTGCACGGCGGGCTCTCGAACAGCGATGCATTGCTCGACAGTGTCGGCGGGCCGCTCGGCGAGCGCCGGCGAGTAGCGGCATTCGATCGCCGTGGGCATGGCAGGACTGCCGACACCCCGGAAGCGTTCCACTACGAGTCGATGGTCGACGAGACCATCGCGGTCATCGAACACATCGGTGGCCCGGTTCACATTGTCGGCTGGAGCGACGGCGGCATCGTCGGTCTGCTCCTCGTACTCCGTCGACCGGAACTCGTCGGTCGGCTGGTGGCGATCGGAACCAACTTCCACTGGAACGTCCTGCCCGATCTCGCCGGCGCGGCAGCGGCGGCCGAGAGCGCTGTAGGTGAACCGCCAGCGGCAGAAGCCGAGGACGGCGGCATCGTGGCGCTGATGGCGGCGTCATATGCCGAGCGCTCGCCAGACGGACCCGACCACTTCGCCGTTGTCGCAGCGAAGGGATTTAGCCTGTTCGGCATCGAGCCAGAACTGACCGCCGACGATCTCGCAAAGGTGTCGGTCCCCGTGCTGGTCATGGCCGGTGACGACGATCTCGTTCCGCTGAGCCACACGGCTGCGTTCTTCGCCGGGTTGCCGGAGGCTCAGCTCGCGATCGTGCCTGGCGCCTCGCACGCACTGCCGATGGAACATCCACATGAGGTCGTCGGTTTCATCGAGCGCTTTCTTGGATCTGACGTCCCGCCAGTGACGATGATGCCCCACGTGCGCGCCTGAGGCCGAATGTCACACAGAGCGGATGTCATGGCACCCCGCCATGTACCGACCGGCTCGACCAGCAGCATCTCCCGGCGGTGTGTGACGGTCAACGACGGGCCAAACCGGAGGAGATCTTGCGAGGCGCGGCAACGGCCGACCTGGAGCTTTCGCGGACGGTTGGGCGACGGTGCCCACGTTCCAAAACGTCACACAGCGTCGCTCAATGCGCCTGGTCCGACCGAGCGGGGCAATGGTTCCAACGCCTCAGAGACCAGGCCTCGAGCGTCAAGACCTACCCCCAACTGCACCTACCTACGTAACGGGCAACTCGTCCACGGGCCGATTGATCGGCTGGGTCATCTCAGAGGGTGGAATGCTGAAACCAAGTACACGCCGATATGGGTTGCCGGGCACATCCTTGTGAACGGTCCCGGCCGGAAGCCGTACCACGGTGCCTGGCCCAGCAGAGATGATCGTGCCATCGGCAAGCTCAGCCGAGGCCTCGCCGTTGAGGATGTAGGCGACCACGTCGAAGTCATGCCAATGGAGATCTTCGATCTCGCCGGTTGCGTCGTCCGCGCTCCCGAGCCCGTGGAACCCCATCTCCGAGAGAGCGGCCAGTGCCTCCTCCTCGCTGGTGTCTCCCGATGAATGAATGGTGATCGTCGGCATGCGCAGCTCCTCAGGGCCAAACGGACACAGGGCGAGCCCGCATTGGACATGATTTCACACAATGAAGCGGCCCGGGTTTGATGACTGCTCGGGTTATTGGGTGACGGCCTCGAGGGCTGCCGGGTTCTGACTTTAGTGGTCGGCCTCGAACTCAGCCGGTGTGGTGTAGGCGGCGTCGTCGGTGATCTCGCCGTGAAGGCGGGGGTGGTTGAACCAGTCGACGAATAGAGGACCTGCAAGCGAGTCCCCGTAGGTTGCATCGAGGGTAGTCCTCTAACATCTACCGATGCCCCGGTGGGTGTTGGACTTGGTGCGAGCGCCAGTCTTGCGGCGGTTGCGGAGCCTCGCCGGCTCTTTTGTTACCTCTACCGGTACGGATCGCGACCGGTGAGACCGAGGAACGTCGTCATCGCGTCGGCGTCAGGTTTCACCTCAACCGCAGCGCCCATCAGACCCATCCCACGCAACGTCTCGGCCATCGACGCGATCGTGGCGAGCGAGGCGATAGCGACCTCTTCGCTGCAGCACGGCTTGATCCCGACTGCCTGTGCGACATCCCACGCGTGAACGAGCGGGTCCCATTGGGCGAAGGCGAGGACCTCGTCGAACGGGCTCTCGCCGAACCAATACGACCCGACCCGGTTGATGGTGTCGGGGCGGTCGACCGAATCGAAGAAGCGGTCTCGGCACGCGTTCCACAGTCCAACTGGGTCGTCGCCCGGACCAGCCGAGTCCGGCCACGCCACAGCACCGGTGCGAGCCATTTGCGCTACCGCATTGATCACGCCCACCTGATGGACCAGCACATCGCGGGCAGACCATCCATCGCACGGCGACGGCGCATCCCACCGGTCTGCCGGAACCCGCTGGACCACAGCATCGAACCCGTACAGGGCTTTGGTGTAGTTGCGCAGGTTCTGGCTCATGACGGTCTCCCAAACCGGGCCCGCCCCACGTTGGGCCCACCGCAAGCTACCAGCCTCGTCGAACAGCATTCGACGGGGAAGCCGCCGGGCGAGCAAGGAACGTCAGCCCGATCATCACGCCGTGCCGTGACTGTTGCACGGGTCCTCCCGTGAGCATCACCGCCGTAATCGAATGAGTCGCGCTGGCTGCGCCGAGGTCAGCGATGTCGAGTCGGAGACGGGCAGCCGGTAGATCGGTGAGGGCAGTACGGAACGGGCTCAACGCGGCGAGGAAGATCGGTGACTCGTGCAGCCGAATGATCAGCGCCGGAAGCCGGCGGTATGTGGCAGGCCCAGGTGGGTCGTTCTGTGCGGCGCCTGCTCTTGCAGAACGCGTCCCGACCGGGCATTCGGAGCGGG
>JAYURF010000123.1:0-5758 GCA_043756365.1 Acidimicrobiales bacterium | reverse complement strand
CTGGAACGCGTTGACGGCGTGACGCTTCTGGTCGGCCATCCGCAACCGGTAATCGACGATGCGGTCGCCGGCGACGACGAGTTGGTGGCACAACATGGTCGGCATCCCCAGGTGGCGCATCAGCGGCGCGCCGAACTGCTCGAACGTGTCCGACAGGATGACCACCTGGGTGCGCTGGCGGAGCCGATCGAGGAACTCGCATGCGCCATCCATCGGTCCAAGGTCGCCGATCACACTGGCGATTGCGCTCATCGTCAGTCCGTGTTCGTCGAGCAGGGCCAGGCGGCCGCGCATCAACACGTCGTAGTCGGGCTCGTCGCGGGTGGTGCGGCGCAGAGCGTCAATGCCCGTCCGCTCGGCAACGGCGATCCAGATCTCCGGCACCAGCACCCCTTCGAGGTCGAGGGTCACGATGGTCTGTCGGCGAGTGAGCGGCGAGGCTGGATCGGATGTCACCGACTCATTGTTCCCGATGTGCGACACAACGACGCAACCTGAATCGGGCGATAATCTGCGCCACACCGCACCATCACGGAGAACCCATGCCGAACAGCACCATGCAGGCCAGCACCATGCAGGACGACTACCAGTTGACGATCCGTCCGCTGTTCGAACACGGCCGCAGGCTGCACGCCGACAGCAAGGTGATCACCTGTACCGCCGACGGGTACAACACGGCCACGTTCGCCGAGGTTGCCGACCGTGCCGACAAGTTGGCTGCCGCGCTCACGACCCTCGGTGTCGGCCCGGGCGACCGGGTCGGCACGTTCCTGTGGAACAACCAGACCCACCTCGAGGCGTACCTGGCGATCCCGTGCATGGGCGCGGTGCTGCACACGCTGAACATCCGCCTGTTCCCCGATCAGCTTGCGTACGTGATCAACCATGCCGAAGACAAGGTGATCATCGTCGATGCATCGATCGCCCCGTTGCTGGCACGGGTGCGCGACCAACTGACCACCGTCGAGCACATCATCGTCACGGGTGCTGGCGACACCAG
Organism: Acidimicrobiales bacterium; assembly: GCA_043756365.1. GTDB lineage: Bacteria > Actinomycetota > Acidimicrobiia > Acidimicrobiales > Ilumatobacteraceae > VFMC01. The sequence goes on along the minus strand of JAYURF010000123.1, from coordinate 4,758 downwards.
TGGGCTCGGCGCCGGCGTACTCGACTACGACACGTTGATCGCGGCGGCCCGGGGCGGCTTCGTCTACCCCGATGTCGACGAACGTACCGGTATGGCGATGTGCTACACGAGCGGCACAACGGGCAATCCCAAAGGCGTGATGTACAGCCATCGCAGTACGTACATGCACTCGCTCATGGTCACTTCCACCGCCAACATCGCCCTCAGCGAGCACGACACGATGCTGGTGATCGTGCCGATGTTTCATGCCAACGCATGGGGCGTCCCGTACGCAGCATGGATGATCGGCGCCGACCTCGTGTTCCCGCAGCAGTTCCTCCAGGCGGCACCGCTCGCGAAGATCATCGCCGACACCAAACCCACGCTGACGGGCGCTGTCCCGACGGTCCTCAACGACTTGTTGAACAACGCGCCCGACACCGACATGTCATCGCTGCGGCTGGTGATGTGTGGAGGATCGGCCGTGCCGCGGGGTTTGATCGAAGGTTTCCGTGATCAGTTCGGGGTATCGATCGTGCAGGGCTGGGGGATGACCGAGACCAGCCCGGTGTGTGCCATCGGCCACCCGCCCAAGGACCTGCAGGGCCTCGATGAGGTGTCGTGGCGGGTGCGGACTGGGCGGATCATCCCTGGCGTCGAGCTACGTATCACCGATGACGCCGGTGAGGTGCTGGCGTGGGACGGCGAGGCGCTCGGCGAGATCGAGGTCCGCGGCTCGTGGATCACCGCTTCGTACTACCACGTCGACGATCCGGAGAAGTTCCACGACGGTTGGCTGCGTACCGGTGACGTGGCCTCGGTCTCGGCCAACGGCTACGTGATGATCAGTGACCGTTCCAAGGACGTGATCAAGAGCGGAGGCGAGTGGGTGTCGTCGGTTGATCTGGAGAACACGCTGATGGGCCATCCCGATGTGCTCGAAGCGGCGGTGATCGGTGTGCCCGATCCGCGCTGGGACGAGCGTCCGATGGCCTGCGTGGTGCTTCGCCCCGGGGCGACCGCGACGGCCGACGAGTTGCGTGCCTGGTTGGCGGAACGCACCGCCAAGTTCTGCTTGCCGGAACGGTGGGCGTTCATCACCGAAGTGCCCAAGACCAGCGTCGGCAAGTTCGACAAGAAGGTGTTGCGCACCCGTCATAGCGACGGCGAGCTCGAGGTCGAAACGCTGGCGTGACAGCAGGTGAGCATTGATCAGGTGAACCCGGTTGGTAAGTTCGGCTGATGATCGACGCGGATTTGGTGGTCATCGGAGCTGGCATCGTGGGGCTTGCTGCGGCGCGTTCGGCGTTGCTGGCCAACCCATCGTTGACGGTGGTGGTGATCGACAAGGAGGGCTCGATCGCCGGCCACCAGACCGGCCGCAACTCGGGTGTGATCCACGCCGGGGTGTACTACAAACCCGGTTCCGACAAGGCCCGGTTGTGCACGCTTGGCCGCGAACGGATGGTCGAGTTCTGCCGCGAGCGCGGCATCGATCACGAGGTGTGCGGCAAGCTCGTCGTTGCTGTCTCGGCCGACGAGCGGCCCCGGTTGCACGACCTGCACGAGCGCTGCCGTGGCAACGGGGTGGATGTCGAACTGATCGGCGCAGCGCGGATGCGCGAGATCGAGCCGCACGTCGCCGGGATCGAGGCGTTGCACGTGAAGGTCACCGGCATCGCCGACTACCCCGGTGTGTGTCGGGCGTTCGTGGCCGACCTCGAAGCCGGGGGTGCCTCGCTGATGCTCGGTGCGGCGCTCGTCGGCGTGGCCAGCCGGGGCAACGAACTCATCCTCGCCACCACCACAGGTGAGATCCGCGCAGGTCGCGTCGTCAACTGCGCCGGGCTGCACGCCGACCGCGTTGCCCGCCTGTTCGGCGGCGAGGCCGCAGCCCGGGGAATGATGATCGTGCCGTTCCGTGGCGAGTACTTCGAGCTTGCCCCGTCGCGCAGCCACCTCGTGAAGTCACTGATCTATCCGGTGCCCGATCCGCAGTTCCCGTTCCTCGGTGTGCATCTCACCCGCAATGTGAACGGCCACATCCATGCCGGGCCGAACGCGGTACTCGCCCTCAGCCGCGAGGGCTACTCGTGGCGGGCGATCGAGCTCGGCGATGTGCGTGAAACCATTGCGTATCCTGGGTTTCGTGTCCTCGCCAAGAAGCAGTGGCGGTACGGCTTGAGCGAGATGACACGCTCGTTGAGCCGGACCAAGTTCGCCGCCGCGCTGGCACGCCTGGTGCCCGAGGTGCGTGCCGCTGATCTCGAACCCGCGGCCGCTGGGGTGCGCGCCCAGGCGCTGCATCCCGACGGCCGCCTCGCCGACGACTTCGAGTTCGGTCGAAGCAACAACGGCCGGGTCCTACACGTGCTCAACGCGCCGAGCCCGGCTGCCACCGCGTCGCTGGCCATCGGCGACCAGATCGCCGCCGAGCTCCTCGGCGCCCGCTGAGACACCGCCGGCCCGGGTCGGCCCAGGTCGGGCCAAGTCGTTCCAAGCCGAACTTTGTCGGTCTCGACATTCTCAACATGTCCGGACTGACAAAGTTGCCGGGACGGGGTCCGGCCGGGTCGGGCCAAGCCGAACTTTGTCGGTCTCGACATGCTCAACCGGTCTACACCGACAAAGTTGCCGGGGTGGGCCGAGGGGCCGGGGTGGGGCCGGGGGGCGGGGGCCGGGGGATTAGCAGCTAGCGGTGAGGGACTTGCTGAGGCGGCCCTGCTCGCGGGCTCGCAGGGCGGCGTTGACCCCCTGGCGTTCGAGGATCTGGTCGAGGGTCTTGGCGCCCTGGGGGATCGGGTGCTCGGCGAAGAAGCTCTGCACGTCGGCCACGACGCCGGGTTCGGTGAGCAGCTTCACCGTGTCGATCATCCGCACGATCGTGTTGTTCGGGAACCGGGTGTTCGCGTCGTCCCAGTGCCGTCGCACGAACGTCCACGCCAGTGCCCCATGCTCGCGATTGGCGATGCACCGGTTCAGCAGGAACGGCGCGTTCTGAGATTTCACCTCGGCGCTCATCGCCATGGTGCAGGCGCGCTCGACCAGCTCCGCGGTCGGGAACTCGGCCAGCGCGTACAGGTAGCGGAGCTGTTCCTGCGGCGTGCCGGCCGACCGGAACCTGGACACGTACCGGTCGAAATCTGCGGTGTCGCCGATCGAGGCAACGACCGCGATCGCGGTCGCCACCAGTTCGGGATCGACCCCGTCGGGGGCCAGTTCGATCTCACGGCACCGCTGCTGCACGGCAACGTCACCGCCAAGCATGGCGATCACGCCCAGCAGTAGGCCGCGCAGCTTGGACGTGAGCTCGTCCTCGCCCGGCGCCGGCTCCCACCCGAGATTGGTGAACGTGGGCGACACGAACGCCAGCACGCGATGACGAAACGCGGTGTAGGCGTCGCCTTCAAGCACGCGACCGACATTGCGCAGACCAACCACGATCGCCTGCCACACGGCCAACTCGGGTTCGTCGCCGAAGCCCTCCACGAAGTCGAGGAACTCCGCAGCGGTGAGACGGCCGGCGACCACGGCGTTCCACGCGTCGTCGACGAGGTTGTAGCGGTCGACGATGGTGAGCGCGCTCACCGCCTCGCCGACAAGCCGCGACCGTAACACCTCGTCGTAGGCGACGCGCATGAACCCGTGCCCGCCCGCGTTGACCACGACCACCGAATCCGGCGATGGCAGGTGGATGCGCATCTCGGCTGCAACGAGTAGGACCTTGGTCTCGGTCCCGCCACGATCGGGGTTGCCGATGCGCACGTGGACCGGGATGACGAACAGCGTCGGATCGTCGCTGTCGGCGAACGCGAAGCGCTGCTGGCTGAGCACCAGCTCCTCGCCGTCGAGGCGGGCCGTGACCAGCGGGAAACCCGGTTGCCAGATCCAGCTGTCCATCATCCGCCGGACCGGCGCCTTCGGGTTGACGGCCTCGATCGAATCCCACAGGTCGCCCGTCTCGGTGTTCCCATAGGCATGAGTACGCAGGTAGTGCCCGATCCCATCGCGGAACTGCTCGGCACCGAGGTACTGCTCGAGCATCCGCAGCAACGCTCCGCCCTTTTGGTACGTGAGCACATCGAACATGCCGTCGCAATCCTTCGGTGCCTCCACATGGAACTCCACCGGACGGGTACTTGCCAGCGAATCGGTTTCGAACGCAACGCTGCGCTCGAGGCTGAACGTGGTCCAGCGCTTCCAATCGGGCCGGTAGGCATCGCAACAGGCGATCTCCATGAACGTGGCGAAGGCCTCATTGAGCCAGATGCCGTTCCACCAGCGCATCGTGACGAGATCGCCGAACCACATGTGCGCGAGCTCGTGGGTGACGACGTCGGCCAACACCTGCTGCTCGGCCTGGGTGCTCGTCGCTGTGTCGCACAGCAACAAACTCTCGCGATAGGTGATGCACCCCAGGTTCTCCATCGCCCCTGCGGCGAAATCAGGTAGGGCGAGCATGTCGCACTTGTCGGTCGGGTAGTCGATGCCGTAGTAGCTCTGATACCACGCCAGCGCGGCCGCGCCGACGTCGAGGCCGAAGCCGGTGAGGTGTCTCTTGCCGGGAACATGCACGATGCGCAGCGGAATGGTGCCACCGTCGAGTCGGGCCACCTCGACCGGTTCCGTTGCCTCCAATGGGCCGACGACGAACGCAACCAAGTACGTGCTCATCGGCATCGTCTCGGCAAAGCGCACGGCCGCCTTGTCATCGCCGTGGTACTCGCGCGAGATCTCGGGCCCGTTGGAGACGGCCAGGAAGTGTGGATCGACGACGAG
>JAYURF010000122.1:0-5765 GCA_043756365.1 Acidimicrobiales bacterium | reverse complement strand
TCCATTGGTGCGACGGCAGCGCGGACGAGTACGACCAGTTGTGCCGAGCACTCGTCGATGCAGGCACGTTCACCGAACTCGATCAAGCCAAGCGGCCCAACAGCTACTGGGCCCACAGCGACCCGGGCGACGTGGCCCGCGTCGAGGACCGCACCTTCATCTGTAGCGAACACGTTGCCGACGCCGGCCCCAACAACAACTGGCGCGACCCAGCCGAGATGCGCGCCGAGATGATGCGCCTCTACACCGGGGCGATGGTTGGACGCACCATGTACGTGGTGCCGTTCAGCATGGGCCCACTCGGTTCGGCCATCGCCCACATCGGCGTGCAGCTCAGCGACTCGGCATATGTGGCAACGAACATGCGGATCATGACTCGGATGGGCCAGGGGGCCCTGGACGTGCTCGGCGACGGACAGTGGGTTCCGTGCGTGCACTCGGTTGGCGCACCTCTTGAACCTGGCGAAGCCGACGTCGCATGGCCGTGCAACCCCGACAACAAGTACATCGTCCACTTTCCCGAGACACGCGAGATCATGAGCTTCGGATCCGGTTATGGCGGCAACGCCCTGCTCGGCAAGAAGTGCTTCGCGCTGCGGATCGCCTCGGTGATGGCCCGCGACGACGGCTGGCTGGCCGAGCACATGCTCATCCTCAAGCTCACCAATCCCGCCGGTGACCACAAGTACGTTGCCGCTGCGTTCCCCTCGGCGTGCGGCAAGACCAACCTGGCGATGCTGGTGCCGACGATCCCGGGGTGGAAGGCCGAGACGATCGGCGACGACATCTGCTGGATGAAGTTCGGCGACGACGGCCGCCTCTACGCGATCAATCCCGAAGCCGGCTTCTTCGGCGTCGCGCCCGGGACCGGGTACGACACGAACGCAAACGCGATGGAGACCCTGTGGGGCAACTCGATATACACCAACACCGCGCTCACCGACGACGGTGATGTGTGGTGGGAGGGCATGAGCGCCACCGCGCCCCAGCGCGCCACCGACTGGCGCGGCAACGAGTGGACACCGGCCAGCGACACTCCGGCCGCCCATCCCAACGCCCGTTTCACCGCACCGGCGTCGCAGTGCCCGTCGATCGCTCCCGAATGGGAGGATCCCGCTGGCGTCCCGATCTCGGCCATCTTGTTCGGCGGCCGCCGGCGCACCACGGTTCCGTTGGTGACGCAGGCCACGAACTGGGAACACGGCGTGTTCCTCGGCTCGATCATGGCCAGCGAAACCACCGCCGCCCAGCAGGGTGCGGTCGGCAATCTGCGCTTCGACCCGATGGCCATGCTGCCGTTCTGCGGCTACAACATGGGCGACTACTTCGCCCACTGGCTCACCATCGGCAAGCACACCGAGGTCGGCAAGCTGCCCAAGATCTTCTTCGTCAACTGGTTCCGCCGTGACGACGAAGGCCGCTTCATCTGGCCCGGGTACGGCGAGAACAGCCGGGTGCTGAAGTGGGTGTTCGAACGTGTCGACGGCACTGCCGACGCGGTCGAGACCCCGATCGGGCTGGTGCCGTCGCCAGGCGCGCTCGATGTGACCGGCCTCGACGTGTCCGCCGACGACATGGCCACGCTGCTCGAAGTCGACGCCGCTGGCTGGAAAGCTGCCGTCCCGCAGATCCGCGCCCACTACGCCCAGTTCGGCGACAAGCTCCCCGCCACCTTGTCCCTCGCTCTCGACGAACTCGACGCCAAGCTCACCACCGCCTGACCACCCCAGACTCGATGCCGCCACCTCAACCACGACTGGCATCCGTGACCAACATGCACCGCCACAGCGCGGGCCGGACACGAACGGGCCTCACCACGTGACGTGGCGGCCGGATCAGCGGAGGATGTGGCTGAGCATCATCGCGCGGATGCCGAGACCCATCACGAACAGGCCACCAAATCCGTACAACAGGTAGATGTTGTGGCGAAGCTGTTGGCGGTATGAGTAGATGATCGCCACGGCGACAATGGCGACGAAACCGTAGAACGCGTGGAATCTCGGCAGCGCCACACCACTGCGGCGCACCAGCCACACACCGAGGATCACCTGAACGAAAACGGTCACCTGCGCCCCGCCGGTGCACCACCACAGCGCACGGCAGCGCATCGGGGTGAAGCGGTGGGCGGCTAGTGCCCACACCCCCACGACTGCGTTGGACAGGATCGGCACCCACGAGAAATCCTGGTGCACATCGCGTAGCGTCACGAGGCCCCGCAGTCAGTCGGCGCAGGCCGTGCCACCGACAATGGCGCGGACCAGATCCGTATCGGCGGTTCCGCTGAGGAAGCCGGTCACACCTTCGGGAACGGCGAACTCTGCCGCGACCGAGGTGTCGTCCTGATACAGATCGACATTGGGGTAGGTGAAGCGCAGTTCGCCGACGGTCGAGCCGACGCCGATGCCTTCCGGTGTCCGCATTCCTGCAGGTTGGACCGACGACCCGAGCGGAGGGCCGATCACATAACTGAAGAAGTGTCGGCGCCCTGGCTGAACAGGAGTGTCATCGCTGAACAACATCGTGAGATCACCCCACGTGACGGTCCGCGCTTCGTTGCCAGGACACACTCCGAACAGCGTGACCGGATCGGCCCATCCGCTATCGGCCGTCGGCTTGCCGAGGATCGAGGTGACGTATGCGACCACCTCGGTCGGATCGGTCCCGAACAACGCCTCGCCGAGACCGGCGTCGTCGAGGTCGAGTTCAGCAGCGGCAGGAATGGTCGTCGACGTCGTGGTCGCAGCGATCGTGGTGCTCGTCGTCGAGGTCGTGGTCGAAGTCGTCGTGGTCGTCGCCGGTGTCGTGGTCACCGGTGTCGTGGTTGCCGGTGCGGTGACCGGTGGGGCCGTGGTCGTGGTGGTTGTGGTGGAGACGATCGGGGTCAACGTCGCGTCCGGAGCCGACTCACCTGCGCATCCGGCGGCCAGGGTGCCTGCGACCAGCACTGATAGCCACACGACAGTCGTTCTCATGCGGGCAGTTTGGCATGCGCTCATCGAATGAGGGTGTCAGCCTCGTGACCGCCCTCCACCAGGTGCAGTTCGCCGTCGACCACATCGATCACGGTGACCGAGCAGTTGTCGAGACTGCGGATCACCAGCCGGTCGTCGCCTGTGGCCGCCCCGATCGCCGCGTTGATCGCGACGAAGTGACTGAACAGCACCGAGTCCGCCTGACGCGACCTGCATGCCGCGGCCACACCGTCACGGAACCCGGTGTAGCGAACACCGAGGTCGCTCCACGTGCCGCCCATCGCGTCGCGCAACCAGTCGACCCGGTCGGCCATCGCCACCCCGTGCGGGGACGGGATCTCGGCGATCCGCGGTTCAACGCACACCGTTGCCTTCCACGCTGCGGCGAGTGGTTCAGCCGTCTCGCGGCAGCGCTGCAGCGGGCTGGTCTCGATGTGCAACGGCCCGAGCGGACGGAGGCGACCGGCGACCGACGCGGCTTGCCGGCGACCGAGATCGTCGAGGCCCGGGTCGGGTTCGGTGTTCCACCCGGCCGTGGCGCGCCCGTGGCGCACCAGGTACAACCGGGTCACTCGAACAGCCAGCCGGCGCGTACCGGATGGTCGGCACCGACGCGGATGAACCACTCGGTGCCGAATGCCAAGGCGAACTGTTCGTCGGGCATGCTGATGAAAAAGCTAGTGTCGGTGATCTGGCTTCGATGGCACAACAGCGACGCACGCTTCTGTCCGAGATATGCCGACACGTCGACGGCGTGGGTGAGTTCGTCCTCGGTCATTCCGAACGGATTGCCATCGTCGGCGGGCCCGTCCGGGTCGAATGCCTCCTCACTGCCCGGGCCACCACTTTCGGCGATCATCGCCATCATCCGCCCGATCTCGGTGCGGTTCATCGTTGCCTCGAACACTGTCGGCGTGCCCGCCAACTCGGCGGCGCGGTGGCCGACCTGATGCACCTTCACGTGGTCGGGGTGGCCGTAGTTGCCGTGCCAGTCGTAGCACGTGAGCACGTCCGCCGATTCCTCTGCGAGAACGGCAGCGAGCTTGGCCGCGGCTTCCTCGAGCGGCGCCTGGAAGAACGAGTTGGGGTGCGCGTTGTGTTCCCAGCCGGTCATCCCGCTATCGGCGTAGTCGAGCCATTCGACGCGGTGGATGCCGAGCGCGGTCGCGGATCGTTCGGTCTCGGCGCGGCGCCGATCGACCAGCGTTTCACCGCCGGCGAGGTCGTCAGGCGACTCGCCCCAGTCGCCGTTCGTGGCCACAACGAGCACCACGCGGTGTCCCTCGGCACTGGCTCTGGCAATGCTGCCACCGGTGGAGATCGACTCGTCGTCAGGGTGTGCATGGAAGCAGACGAGCGTACCCATCAGGCGTCGGCCACGGCGTTCGATTCGATCAACGCCTCGATCCGCTCGGCGGTGATTCCCCAGTCGGCGAGCACCTCACGCGAGTGCTGGCCGGGGTGCGCCGGGGCACTGTCGACGGTGGGTACCGTACGCGAAAAGCGCGGCGCCGGGGCGGGCTGGGTGACACCGGCGACCTCGATGAACGTGCCGCGTTCGATGTTGTGCGGATGGCGGGCGGCCTCGCTCATGGTCAGCACGGGAGCGAAGCACACGTCGGTGGTTTCCATGAGCGCGCTCCACTCGTCGCGGGTCTTGGTCTCGAACAACTGGTGCAGCCGGGTCTTGAGGTGCGGCCACAGGTCGCGGTCCATCTGCTGGGAGAATTCCGGGTCGCCCTCCAAGCCCGTGAGGCGAAGCAGTTCTGTGTAGAACTGCGGCTCGATCGAACCGATCGAGATGTACTTGCCGTCGGAGCAGCGGTACACGTCGTAGAAGTGCGCGCCGGTGTCGAGCATGTCGTTGCCGCGCTCGTTCTCGTCGAAGATACCCGCAGCCTTGAACGCCCAGAACATGCTCATCAGCGTCGCCGCACCATCGACCATCGCCGTGTCGACCACCTGCCCCTGACCGCTGTGCTGAGCTTCGAGTAGCGCGCAGACCACACCGAAGGCGAGAAACATGCCGCCGCCGCCGAAGTCACCGACGAGGTTCAGTGGCGGCACCGGGCCCTCACCGTGACGGCCCATGTGGGCGAGCGCGCCGGCGAGGGAGATGTAGTTGATGTCGTGACCGGCGGCCGGCGCGTACGGGCCGGTCTGGCCCCATCCCGTCATCCGCCCGAACACCAGCTTCGGGTTGCGGGCCATGCACACATCGGGGCCAATGCCGAGGCGTTCCATCACGCCAGGACGGAAACCCTCGATCAGACCGTCGGCGCGTTCGACCAGATCAAGCAACATCGCGACCCCGTCGGGGTGCTTCAAGTCGAGGGCCAGGTTGCGCCGGCCGCGCAGCATCACGTCGTAGTGAGGGGTGTCGGGTGCCGGGCCGCGTACCGCTTGAGCGCGCTCGATGCGCACCACTTCAGCGCCCATGTCAGCCAGCATCATTGCCGCAAAGGGGCCGGGGCCGATGCCGGCCAACTCGACGATCTTGTATCCGGTGAGGGGTCCAGGCATGCCCAAATTCGTAGCACGACAGCGACCGGCCGTCGTCATCCGCTGACAACCGCCGACAGGAAGATGTTAGGCAGCGCGGCGGGCGTGCGACACGACGGCGTCGACGAGGACCGGCCACACCTGCTCGGGGAGGTCGTGGCCCATGTCGGCGACGAGCAACAGGTTGGCGCCGTCGATCAGCTCGGCGGTGCGCGTCCCGCCGCTCGGGGTGATCAAGGTGTCGTCGCGCCCGTGGATGACGAGCGTCGGCACCTTCAGCGCGGACAGCCC
>JAYURF010000121.1:0-5765 GCA_043756365.1 Acidimicrobiales bacterium | reverse complement strand
CGTTCGCATCGGCGAGGCCGGGCACGTCCGTCGCGATCGCCGCGGCCTGCCAGGCGACGGCGGCTGCGGTGATTGTTGTTGCGAGCCACAGGCGGACGCGCAGGGCATGGGCAATGAGCGCCGCGCCGATCCACAAGAACGCGAGTTGTACGCCGAACACACCGCCTGAAGCGAACCAGGCAACCGGGGTGCCGGGCAGTCGTCGGCCGGCGAGTTGACCGAGCACGGCACCGGCGATCCCGCCGGCGAACGCGGCGCCGCGGATTCTTTGGATTGCGGGTTTGAGCAGCGCAGCCCGACGGGGCACCGGCGACATCATCACCACCGTGACGTCGGCGCCTTCGAGCGCGAGTGGACCGCCCTGGCTACCGCTGCGAAGCCCCGTTGCAACGGCGAGCACCGCGACCATTCCAAGGACCGCTGGCGCATGCCGTTCGACCGCTATCGCTTGGCTTGCGGTCAAGGTCTCGCCGCCGACCAGATCGCTCAACCAGGCCAGGGCGAATCCGCCGAACAGCGCCACGATGTACACCTTGTAGGCGGCATCGAACCACTCGATGTCACCCAACCGGTTGCGTTTGCGTGTTGCCCGCAACGCCCGGAGCGCCTTGACCCCCGTCGATGGCGACCGGTCCGGGTGCGCGTCCGGTTGGTTGTCGGGTTGGGTGATGGTCATTCGCCGAGGGCCGCCGGACGATCGGGATCGGCCGACCATCCCGACCAACTCGCCACGTACAACCGTGCCGGAGTGAGCCCGGCGTGTTCCATCGCGATCACGTTCATGCACGCGCTGACACCGGACCCGCAGTACGCGATCGTGTCGGTCGCAGATCGCGCCCCGGAATCGGCGCCAGCCGCCACCGTGTCGGCGCCAGCCGCCACCGTGTCGATGCCGGCCGCCACCGTGTCGATGCCGAGACGTCGGTAGTGCTCGAGCAGTTCGTCGGGGTGACGAACCCGGCCGTGCGGGCCGAGCACAGCCGCCCATGGTGCGTTGCGTGCTCCCGGCACATGCCCGGGGCGAGGGTCGATCTGGGCCACAGCACCGGAGAACCGTTCGGCCGATCGCGCGTCGAGCACGACTGCTCCCTGCCGCCCGGCGGCCGCAGCCGTCTCATCGGCACTCGCCAGCCGGTCGACCGGCCACGGGCGTGCCGTGAACGGCACGATTCTGGTGGTGCCGGCCCCCGCTGATGCTGCCTTGGAGCCGGTACCTGTTTGCACCGGTCCGGGCCACGCTGCAAGGCCGCCATCGAGCAGCGCTGCGTCGCGGCCGAGCATTCGCAGCATCACCACCAATCGGCCGGCAGTGAGACCGCCGGTGTCGTCGTAGGCGACCACGATGGTGTCGTCGCCGATACCGAGCTCGGTCATCGCCGCGGCGAAGTCCCTCGGTGACGGCAGCGGATGCCGCCCTTCGGTGGGCGCGAGATCATGCGCAGCCAGTTGGCGGTCGAGGTCGACCCACACCGCACCCGGCAGATGACCAGCTTCGTACGACTCCCGCCCGTCTCGGCCGTCGAGGTACCAGCGAACGTCGGCGAGCACGGCTTCGGGGTGGGCGGCGACGAAATCGGCGTCGACGATCACGGGAATCACGTCAGCATCATGCCATTGACACTGGTGTGGCATGGGCGGCGTCATTGGCGGCGTCGTGCAGTGCGTGCGCCGCGGCGGTGGCGCGGTCGATCACCTGACGCAGTGGCAGGCCGAGCGCAACGGCGGCGGCCGCGGCATCGTCGTGTTCCACCTTCACCCGTCGAAGGCCGCTGCGGTCACCGACGAGCTTGATCCCGATCGAGTGACCATCGACGTCGACCGTGCCCATCGTGCGCTGCTCGGGCCAGCGTTGCATCGTGGCCCCACGCACGCCGAGCGTCCCGGTCTCGTCGATGAGCACGGCGCGAATCAGATCGGTTGCCGAGGGATCGCAGAGCACGTGCACGGTGTGGGCGGGGCGCCCCTTCTTCATCACGACCGGGGTGACCCATGCGTCGTGTGCGCCGGCGGCGATGAGTTGGGCGATGGTGTGGGCGAGCACTTCGCCGGTCGAGTCATCGACGTTGCATTCGAGCAGTTGCACCGGCTGACCGGGCCCCGGTGCTGTTTCGATGCTGTCGCCGACCACCACCTGCACCACGTTCGGGCGTCCGGTGATGTCGCGGGTGCCGGCGCCGTAACCGACTGACGTGACGTTGAGCGACGGCATCGGGCCGAACTCGTCGGCCAGCGCAACCATCAACGCGACGCCCGTTGGAGTCGCCAGTTCGCGGTGATCGGCGATGCCCCGACTCGGTGCGTTGCGCATCGCGAGGAGATCCATCACCGCGGGTGCGGGGTTGGGGAGGTGACCGTGGGCCGCTTGGACGAATCCTTGGCCGACGGTGATCGGACTGCACACGATGCGGTCGATGCCCAGCACCTCGAGCGCAGCGCACGCGCCGACGATGTCGATGATCGCGTCGAGCCCGCCGACCTCATGGAACTCCACCTCGTCGGGGTCACTGCGGTGCATGCGACCCTCCACCTCGGCGAGCATGCGGAAGGTCCGCTGCGCTCGGTCGCGAACGCGTGGCGGCAGGTCCGCCGCATCGAGCAGTTCACGAATCGCCCGGTACGGCCGATGCTCGTGGTGGTGGTGCTCGTGGTCGTGCTCGTGGTCGTGGTCGTGGTCGTGGGTGACGACGAGGGCGTGGGTGGCGGCGAGACCGCACCGCAGCACTGGCTCGAAGCTGAGCAGGTAGCCGTCGAGGTTCAGCCCGTCGATGATCGACGCCACCGCAACCGGATCAGCCCCCGCGTGGACGAGCGCGCCTATCGTCATGTCGCCCGCTGTGCCGGCGAAGCAGTGGAACCAGGCGGTGCGGATCACGGAGCGCTCCTCAGGATGCGCGCGACGGCGCATGCCGCACCGAACCCGTTATCGATGCCGACGACGGTGACACCGCTCGCGCATGAGGCATGCATCGCCAGGAGCGCTGTCACGCCCCCGAGACCGGCGCCATAACCGACGCTGGTCGGCACGGCGATCACTGGCACAGCGGTCAGCCCGCCAATGACGCTGGCGAGCGCTCCCTCCATACCGGCGACGACGATGATCGCCTGCGCAGTGGTGACCCGGTCGAGGTGGGCCAGCAGCCGGTGCAGGCCGGCGACCCCGACGTCGGTGATCCGGTCGGGTTCGTAGCCGTAGGCGCGCAGGGTGAACACAGCTTCGTCGAGCACGGGCACGTCGGCGGTGCCGGCGCTGATCGCGAGCACGCGGCGCGTGCCCTCGGGGGTGGGAAGCCGCCACGCAACACAGCCCGACCCGGTGACCGCACCCGGGTGGGCGGCGAGCACCGCGTCGCGCTGCTCGGGTGTCGCGCGGGTGAGCAACACGGGGCCCGAATCGTGGTTGAGTAGTTCGGTCACGATCTTCACGCAGTGCTCGGCCGATTTACCGGGTCCGTAGATCGCCTCGGGCACACCTTGGCGCAGAGCGCGGTGGTGGTCGACCAACGCGTCGCCGACGTCGGCGAATGGCAGGCGGCGAAGTTCGGCGACGGCGTCGTCAGCGGTGGTCGCGCCCGAACGGATGTCGTCGATCAACTGGCGTAAGCGGGTCTCGTCCACTCCCTCATGCTGCCAGGAGTCGGCCAGGATCGGCCAGGCCCGACCAATACTCGCCCGGGCCACGTCGTCGTCCACCGCTAGCCTGGCCGATCGTGGCAAGCTCCGAGACACACACCGGCGACGCTCAGGCGGACACGATTCGGGTAGCTCCGGCGCGAGTCGGGTTCCTCGGGCCGCTCGGTACGTTCACCGAGCAGGCGCTGAAGTCGCAACCCGATCTCGCTGCGTGTGAGTTACAGCTGTACCGAACGATGCCAGACGTGCTCGACGCAGTGGAGTCCGGCGAGGTCGATCTCGGGTTCGTGGCGATCGAGAACTCGATCGAGGGCACCGTCAACCTCACCCAGGACGAGTTGGCGTTCAACCACAACCTGCTGATCCAACGCGAGGTCGTGCTCGATATCGAGCATTGCCTGATGGCCCCGCGGGGTAGTTCGCTCGCCGATGTGAAGGTGGTGCTGTCGATCCCGGTCGCCACTGCACAATGCCATGCATACCTGCGCCGCCACGTCGGCCAGGCCGAATTGCGGGCCACCAATTCCACCGCGGAGGGCGCCCGATTGGCGAGTGAGCTCGGACCGGGCACGGCGGCGGTGGCCCCGCGGTTGGCAGCCGAGCTGTACGGCCTTGATGTGCTTGCCGCCGACATCGCCGATCATCCCGGCAATCAGACCCGATTCGTGGTGGTCGCTCGCGCCGGCGTGCCGGCGCCAACCGGTCACGACCGCACTGCGCTCGTCATCTACCAGCGCGCCGACGAGCCGGGCAGCCTGATCTCAATCCTGCAGGAGTTCGCAGCACGGCGGATCAACCTGTCGAACCTGCTGTCGCGACCGACCAAAGATGGCGGACTCGGCGACTACTGCTTCATCATCTACGCCGATGGTCACGTCGGCGACGAGCTACTGGCTGATGCGATGCGGGCACTGCGTTCCAAGCAGGGTCGGGTGAAGTTCCTTGGCTCGTACCCGGCCGCTGGCGAACAGGCGCACGTTGCGCGAGAGCACGCCGATGCGCGTTGGCGCGAAGCCGATGATTGGATCGTCGCACTGCGCGGGCAGATCCACGATTGATGGGAACGGTTGCGATGGATGACACGAACGTGAAGGCACAGATGAAGGTTGCGCTGACTGCTGCGATGCGCGCTCGCGACGAGGTCGCGCTGTCGGCGTTGCGTCAGGCGTTGTCGGCGATCGCCGTCGCCGAGACCGCTGGCGCGGAAGCGGTGGAGTTGAGCGACGACGCGGTGCTCGCGGTGCTGGCCGTGGAGGTGCGCAAGCACCACGAGGCAGCCGACGCGTTCCAGACGGCAGGACGCCCCGAACGAGTGACGGCCGAGCGGGCCGAGGCCGCCGTTTTAGAGAAGTACCTGCCTGCGGCGATGGGCGACGACCAACTGCAGCAGTTGGTGGCCGAGGCGATCGCTGCCGCCGCTGCCGATGGCGCAACCGGGATGAAGGCGATGGGCCGCGTCGTGAGCGCCGTGCGGGCCAAGGCCGGCACCACCGCCGACGGCGCCAAGATCGCAGCGATGGTCAAGGCCGCGCTCGCCGTCTAACCGGCGCGGTCTGGTGGCTCGGCCCGCTAGCTTTGCGGACGGAACGGTGGCAGAGCGGACAAATGCATCCGCCTTGAAAGCGGAAGGCTCACAAGGCCCGGGGGTTCGAATCCCTCCCGTTCCGCTGATGGGTTCACGGATGTTCACTGGCGACCACGGAGAACTCCATGAGCAGGTGCTTTACACAAGGTCGAGAACCGACGTGCATGCTCGTTCATGGAGCGTTACTCTCATGGTTGCTCTCAGGGCAGTCCTGAGAGCAACCCCGGGGAGGTCCTTCGATGCCGAAAGCGCCACGTGGTAAGCGAGTCATCGACACGGCCACCAACTCGTTTCGCGTCGTCAACAAAGCCCCCAACGGTCAGGCTGAACCGTACTTCGATCGAGTTCGCGGCGTCTGGGTTGCGCCGTGGCGGAAGCCCGACGGCCGGGTCGGTCGGCCTACGGGAAAGACCCGAGTGCTCGCAGAGGCCTCGCGAGATCGCCACATCGCGAAGGCCGCCGAGGCGGAAGCGTTTGGCTCGCTATCAAACGGGTTCACCGCCGACTCGACCGTCGCCGAGATCGCTGTGTGGTGGCTCGACCATGTCGC
>JAYURF010000120.1:0-5806 GCA_043756365.1 Acidimicrobiales bacterium | reverse complement strand
CGCAGGATGATGCCGACGCTGAGCGGTTTTGGGATGAGCTCGCGGCCAGCCACCTCCCGGTCGTCAGCGAGAACGACGTCACGTTCGCAACGGTGGTCAAGCCGCTTGCCGCCTCGCTGCGTGTGTATTGCTCCGGTGATCGCCGGGCTGCGGTGGCCGAGATGCGTGCCCTGCTCGCGCAACTGCACCGCATCGGCGGCAGCGTCATCCAGCGCAGCATCATCGCCGCAACGATCAGCGCGACCGGCGCCGAATTTGTCCAGCCGGAAGGGGACCCCACGTGAGCGACGCCCCCGTCGACCTGGCCGATCCGCGGCTGTACGACCATGGCATTCCCCACGAGGTGTTCGCCCAGGTGCGCAGCATGCCCGGCTTGGCCTGGAACGCCGCCAACCCCCCAGCGGGTGACGCCACCGGGTTCTGGTCGGTCACCCGCATGGCCGATCTGGTGTCGGTCTCACGCGACCATGTGACGTACTCGTCCGAGTTGGGTCAGATCCAGATCTACGACATCGACGAAGACGTCCGCCGGCAGCGGGCATCGTTGATCGACCTCGACCCGCCGGTGCACACGCAGCTTCGTCGGCTCGTCAGCGCGGTGTTCACCCCACGTCACGTACAGCGCTACGAAGCGGCGATCCGCGACCGTGTCGTCAGCTCCCTCGACCGGCTGGAAGCCGATGGCGGCGGCGACTGGGTTGCGACGGTTGCCAAACCGATCCCGATCGGCGTCATCTGCGACATCATGGGCGTCCCCACCGCTGACCACGATCTGATGATCGAGATGAGCGACCATCTCGTCGCCGGTACATCGGGTTCGGTGCTCGATCCCAGTGCGTACGGCAACACCACGCCCTTACGCGAACTGCCGTTCAACAGCCCGGCGGCATTCGGCATTGCCGACTACGCATCCAACGCCCGTCACCGGGTGCTCGCCTCGCCCGGCGACGACCTGCTCAGCCGGCTGGCCACGGTCGAGATCGACGGGGCGCGGCTCAGCGAGACCGACTACGTGAGGTTCTTCCAGGTGATGATCTTCGCCGGGAACGAGACCACCCGCGCGGCGATGGCACACATGGCCCACCAACTGGCCAGCTTCCCCGGGCAGTTCGCCCGGGTCGCGGGCGACCGCGGCGTGATGGACACCGCGGTCGAGGAGGTCGTCCGGTACTCATCGCCGATCCTGTACTTCCGACGCACGGCGACGGTCGATACCGCGCTGTCCGGCACGCGCATCGCGGCCGGCGACAAGGTGGTGATGTGGTACGCCGCAGCCAACTTCGACGACGCCGCGTTCGGGGACGCGATTCGCTTCGACGTCGCCCGCCCACGAGTGCCCGCCAACGCGGCGTACGGGGGTGGGGGCGTGCACTTCTGTCTCGGCGCATCGTTGGCTCGCCTCGAGCTCGGCCTGCTGCTCGGCGAGGTGCTCGATCGCGGACTGGTCATCGAGGCCGATGGCGAGCCGGAGTTCGTCCGCTCGAACTTCGTCAACGGGATCGAACGCCTCGACGTCCGGGTGCGGCGGCGATGAAGCCGTTGACCGGGCTGCGGGTGATCGACGCGGCGACGATTCTCGCCGGCCCGTTCGCTGCCTCGATCCTCGGCGAGTTCGGTGCCGAGGTGATCAAGGTCGAACAACCCGGTGTCGGCGACCCGATGCGCCACCTCGGTACTGCTGGCCCCCAGGGCGACAGCTACTGGTGGTGGAGCGACACGCGCAACAAGACGAGTGTCGAGATCGACCTGCGCACAACGGAGGGGGCCGGGTCGCTGCGCGAACTGGTTCGCCACAGCGATGTCCTCATCGAGAACTATCGCACCGGCACGATGGAGGCGTGGGGCCTCGGGTACGACACGTTGGCGGCCATCGCTCCCCGCCTCGTGCAGCTGAGCGTCAGCGGGTATGGCCGCATCGGTCCGTTGGCCGATGCGGTCGGTGTGGCTCGTATCGCCGAGGCGTTTGCCGGGATGAGCGATCTCACCGGCGACCCCGCCGGGCCGCCCGGTCTGTCGGGGTCAACGGCGCTGGCCGACTACATCAGCGGTGTGTACGGCGCGCTCGGGGTGATGCTCGCCCTGGAGGCTCGGCGCAGCACGGGCCGCGGTCAGCTGATCGACCTTGCGTTGTACGACGGTATTGCCCGCTTCCTCGACGAGGCGGTTCCGGTCAGCGCCGCGACCGGTGCGGCACGGGTACGCATGGGTGCCGAGACCCACCGGTCCGTACCGCACAACAACTACGAGGCCGCTGATGGCCGCTGGGTCACCATTGCCTGCACCAATGACCGGATGTACGACCGCCTCATCCTGGCTTCGGCGCACCCCGCACTGACCGACGACCGTTTCGCCACCAACGCATCGCGCATCACCCATCGCCCGGCGGTCAACGCCGCCGTGGCGGGGTGGGTGGCGGCCCACCCGGCAGCGCAGATCGTTGCCACCTGCGACGGGGCAGGAGTACCGAGCGCGGTGGTGAGCACGGTTGCCGAGTACATGGTGCATCCGCAGGTGCTGGCGCGCGAATCGCTGGTCCGGGTGTACGACGAGCGTTTCGGCGAACTGCTCGTGCCCGGGACCGTGCCGAGACTGATCGACACGCCTGGCTCGATCGAACGACTTGGCGCACGCCTTGGAGAACGTAGCGTCGCCGACATCGTTCGCTCATGGAGCCAAACCGGAAGGGATGCGCATGTGGCAGTTGACATCTGAGCAGGAGGCGTTGCAGCAGCGCGCCCGGAAATTGGCCCGCGACGTCATCGCCCCGCGAGCCGCCGAGGTGGACGCCACCGAGCAGTACCCGTGGGACAACGTTGCTGCGTTGCGCGAGGCCGGGTTCACCGGGATGACGGTGCCGAGCGAGCTCGGTGGTCCCGGCCACAGCCTGCTCGACGCCGTGATCGTCGTCGAGGAGATGGCCAGGGTGTGCGGGGTGACCGGACGGATTGCCGTCGAGGCCAACATGGGCGCGCTGTCGGCAGTGCTCGCCTACGGCACCGAGGCCCAGCGAAAGCTCGCCGCCGGGTACGTGCTGGGCGGAGACAAGCCGGCGATCTGCATCACCGAACCCGACGCCGGCTCGGCGGCCTCCGACATGACGTCGCGCGCCGACCGCCGCGGCAACACGTACGTGCTGAACGGGATGAAGCACTGGATCACCGGCGGCGGCGTCTCCACGCTGCACCTGATCTTCGCCCGCGTGCACGACGAAAACGGCGTGGCACTCGGCATCGGTGGCTTCCTCGCTGTGCGCGACGAGACCCCGGGGCTGCGCATCGGAACCCGTGAGCCGACGATGGGGTTGCGCGGCCTTCCTGAAACGCAGGTGATCTTCGAGGACATGGTGGTCGACGCGGAGATGGCGTTGATCCCGCCATCGGGCTTTCGTCACGGCTTTGGTGATCTCATGAACGCGTACAACACGCAACGCGTCGGGGCTGGAACTGTTGCGCTCGGAATTGCCGCCGGGGCGTATGAACTGGCGCTCGAGTTCGCCAAACGGCGCCGGCAGTTCGGTCGCCCGATCGCCGAGTTCCAAGGTTTGCAGTGGATGCTCGCCGACATGAGCACCAAGCTGGAGGCGGCCCGCAGCCTCACCTACCGCGCGGCGTGCTCACACGGCCAGGGCAGCCCATTCCCCGACCCGACGATGGCCGCGCAGGCCAAGTTGTTCACCGCCGAGACGTCGATCGGTGTCGTCAGTGACGCGCTGCAGGTGTTCGGCGCTGCGGGCTACTCGCGTAACAATCCGTTGGAGCGGATGTACCGCGACGTGCGGATGTTCACCATCGGCGGCGGCACCGCGCAGATCCTGCGCACCGTCGTCGCCTCTCGAATCCTCGACCAGCGCCTCCCCCAACACGCGCCCGTCCGCGGGTCAACCGCCTGACCCCAGGCGTCCCCAGCCCCGAACATCATCCGAGTCCACGCGTGCCGTCCGAGTCCACGGTGCCTATCCGAGTGGTGAGCGCCCAGACGGGTGCGCGCTCGATACTCGGATGGACGCTCGTTGTTGTTGACTCACCGCGGCATCATTCGATCGCGGTGTGGCGGAGGTGCTCGGCGGTGACGTCGAGCAGCAGCCGGACGTGGGCGTCGGTGAGCGAGTAGTAGATCATCCGGCCGTCGCGGCGGGTGCGGACGATGCCCGCCATGCGCAGCAGCCGGAGCGCATGCGACACCGACGTTTCGGGGGAGTCGACCACGGCGGCGAGATCGCAGACGCACATCTCCCCGGCTTCGACGAGTGCGTACAGCAGCCGCACCCGGGTTGGTTCGCCGACCAGCCGGAACAGTTCGGTGATGCGCTCCACGTCGGTGTTGGGGATGGCCCGCGCTTTCGCGGCAGCGACCTTGGCCGCATCGACCGAGCGAACAGAACACTCGTCGGGTTCCGTCGCGGAGCTAGCCGAGACGATGCTGGACGGCTGGCTGCGAGTGGTGTCGGCACGGGCGGCCATCAGCTTTCCCTCCGATGCGATGGGCGCGTGAGCAGCCGCAGGCCGTTGGCAATGACCACGAGGCTGGCGCCCATGTCGGCCAGCACCGCAAGCCACAGCGACGCACTGCCGGTCATGGTGAGCACGAAGAACACCACCTTCACCCCGAGAGCCACGGCGATGTTCTGCCACAGCACGTGCGCCGTGTGCGCAGAGATGCGGATCAGCTCGGCCAGCTTACGCGGGTCGTCATCCATCAAGGCGACGTCGGCCGTCTCGATCGCAGTGTCGGTCCCGGCGGCGCCCATGGCGATACCGATGCTTGCCTTGGCCAGTGCAGGAGCGTCGTTGACCCCGTCGCCGATCATCGCCACCGGCCCGCTCGCCGCAAGCTCGCCAACGATGCGCAACTTGTCGTCGGGCAGTAGGTCGCCGCGGGCATCGGTGATGCCGACCTGCCGAGCGACGGCCTGAGCGGTTCGCGTGTTGTCACCGGTCAACATCACCAACCTCACCCCAAGCGAATGGAGCTCGGCGACGGCCTGGGCCGACTCCGGGCGAATCGTGTCGGCGACAGCAAGGATCGCCAAGGCGCGATCGCGTTGCATCAGCACGATTGCAGTCTTCGCGTCGGCTTCGAAGCCTTCGAGGATTGCCTCGATCGCCCCGCTACATATGCCGGTTTCCTCGGCCAGGCGGTGATTGCCGACGAGGTAGGCGACGCCGTCGATGGTCCCCGTAGCCCCGCGTCCGGGGATGGCCTCGAAGTGGGTCACGGTGTCGAGCGGGCCGTCGTACGCACTGACGATCGCGTGGGCGACCGGGTGCTCGGACAGCGCATCGACCGATGCCGCGATCCGTAGTGCGGCGGCCTCGGTGATGTCGGCAAGTACGAGGAGGTCGGTCAAGGTCGGTTTGCCGTGGGTCAGGGTTCCCGTCTTGTCGAGGGCGATGGTCGTCAACTTCCGTGCACCCTCGAGGTGCACCCCGCCCTTGATGAGGATGCCGCGCCGCGCTGCGCCGCCGAGCGCGGACACCACGGTCACTGGCGTGGAGATCACCAGCGCGCACGGGCATGCCAGCACCAGCAGCACGAGTGCCCGGTACAACCAGTCGCGCAGCGAGCCGTGGCCGGTGAGCGGCGGCAACGTCGCCACGACGATCGCCATCGCGAAGACGACGGGCGTGTACACCGACGCGAACTTGTCGACGAAACGCTGCGCGGGGGCACGCTCACCCTGGGCCTGCTGGATCGAAGCTGCGATCCGGTCGAGCGTGCCGGTCCCCTTTGCGGCGGTGACCTCCACGTCGAGCGTGCCGCGTTCATTGATCGTGCCGGCGAACACCTGATCGCCGGCCGCCTTCAC
>JAYURF010000119.1:0-2136 GCA_043756365.1 Acidimicrobiales bacterium | reverse complement strand
CAGCACCGCGTTCGGGTGGCTCAGGCTCGGGTGGGACGGCGACGGCGACTGCCGCAACCGAGACGGTGTCGTTCGACGATGCATTCGATGCCGAGCTTGCCGGTGACCTCGGTGACCTCGGTCCCGGTGGCGAAGCCGGTGGCAACAGCGGCGGCGACCGTGGCGGAGATCGTGGCCCGCGCCGCGATGACCGTGGCGGAGATCGTGGCGGCCGGGGCGGCCCCCGTCGGCATCGCTGACTGATCTAGCAGCCGGCGAACGACGTTGACCGATCTGCAGATCACACAACTCGATTCAGGCCTGACGGTGGCCACCGAACGCGTCCCTGGGGCGTTGTCGGTGGCCGCCGGCGTCTGGGTGCGGGTTGGGGCGCGCGACGAACCCGATCGCCTCGGTGGGGTCACTCACTTCCTCGAGCACCTGTTGTTCAAGGGGACCGAGCGTCGCTCGGCGGTCGACATCTCGCGCACCATCGACCGTTACGGCGGCGATATCAATGCGTTCACCACCAAGGAGTACACGGCGTACTACTGCCGTTTGCCGGCGCGCCACGCAGAGGTCGGCATCGACCTGCTCGGCGATGTGGTCGGTTCGCCCGCACTGCGTGACGCCGATCTGGAGATCGAGCGGCAGGTGATCCTCGAAGAGATCGCGATGGACGACGACAGCCCCGACGACGTCGCCCACCGGGTGTTCGGCGAGGAAATGTTTCTCGGTCACCCCCTGGGGCGCGACACCGCCGGTTCACCTCACACCGTCGAGGTCATCACCGGCGACGACGTGCGCGCCTTCTTCGCCGAGCGCTACACCGCCGGGTCGATGGTGGTCTCGGTCGCCGGACCGGTGGCCCATGGGGAGATGCTGGCATCGGTGGAGCGTGCCTTCGCCGGCGTTCGTCCCGGTGCGGTACCGGCGGTGCGGACCGCGCCCGTCGCGATCGGCGCCGACCGTCACGAGGTGGACGACACCGAACAGGTGCACCTCGTGGTCGGCGGCCGGGCGTTGCCGCGCGACGACCCCGATCGTGAGGCCCTCGATGTGGTCAACCACGTGCTCGGTGGCGGCCTGTCGAGCCGCTTGTTCGACGAGATCCGCGAAAAGCGCGGTCTGGTGTACTCGGTGTTCTCCAGCGTTGCCAGCTACAGCGATGTCGGCGTGTACGCGGTGTCGGCCGGAACGCAGCCGGACAACGCGGTCGAGGTGTTGCAGTTGATCCGCACCGAACTGACTCGCTTGGCCGAGCACGGGATCACCGCCGACGAGCTTGATGTGGCTCGCGGCTACCTCACCGGGTCGTTCGAGCTGGGCCTGGAGGACACGGGTTCACGCATGGCCCGTAATGGTGGCCTGCTGTGCACGCGCGGCCACGTCACCGATGTCGACGAACAGGTCCGTCGCTGGCACGCGGTCGAGATGGCCGACACCCACAGGGTGATCGAGCGAATCTTCACCACCACCCCCCTCACCGTCACCGTCGGCCCCTGAGCCGGCCGACCCAAAGATCTGGGCCGAATTCGTTGCGGAATCCGGGACAGATTCGGCCCAGATCTTTGGGTTCGGTAGCGTCGGGGAGATGGGGATGACCGGTCGACCGAACGTGCTGGTGGTGATGTACGACCAGCTGAACCCGATGATGCTCGGCTGCCATGGCGGCCCGGCGATCGCGCCGACCATCGACCGGTTGGCGGGCGAGGGGGTGGTGTTCGACGCGGCGTACTCGAACAGCCCGCTGTGCACTCCCGCCCGGTACTGCATGATGACCGGGCAGCTCCCGTCGGCCACCCGTGGCTACGACAACGCTGCGTACCTGGCGAGCACGATCCCCACGTTCGCCCACATCGCCCGCCGGGCGGGCTACCGCACGGTTCTGTCCGGCAAGATGCACTTCGTTGGCCCCGACCAGCTCCACGGATTCGAATCTCGTCGCACCACCGACATCTACCCGGCCGATTTCGGGTGGACGCCCGATTGGCGGACACCACACGAGCGGATCGACTGGTGGTACCACAACATGGACAGCGTCACCGGGGCCGGTGTGGCCGAGGTGACCAACCAACTGCTGTTCGACGACGAGGTCGGCCACCACGCGGTGCGTGCCCTGCACGATCTGGCCCGGTCCGACGACGATCGGCCCTT
>JAYURF010000118.1:0-5812 GCA_043756365.1 Acidimicrobiales bacterium | reverse complement strand
TGATCGCCCGGCCCGACCCCTTGCGCAGCAAGGTGGTGGGCAAGCTGGTTGGCACGGGCCTCCATCTCGGCGAACGTGCGCTGCTGACGCTCGTCAATCACGTAGATGCGATCGGGCCACTCGTCGGCTGCCTGCTCGAACAGGTCGGCGAGGTTGAAGGTGGTGGTCATGGGCGCTCCGCGATGTCGAGCAGCGAGAAGTCGTTATCGGTCAGCCAGTGGCGCCCGACGGCTTTCACGGGCGCCCACAGCGCGTCGAGCCGGGCACCCGTCGGATCGTCGTCGGTGATCTGGCCGAAGTCGGCCGGCGTCGGGCCGACCTTGTGGGCGTGGTGCGCGAGCGCGGTGAGGTCGAAGCCGAAGTTCTCTGCTGCGGCCAGGCCGACCATCCGCCGTGTCTCGTCGATGGGGATGTCGTGAAACGTCTTACGCAACCACTCGCGGGTGTTCGGCCATGTGCCCTCCGGATGCGGGAAATCATTGCCCCACATGATGTTGTCGATGCCGATCTCGTAGCGCATTCCGAGCTCGCGGCGTTTGGTGTTGGACGCGCCGATGAAGCAGTTGCGGTCGATGTACTCCGACGGCAGCATCGTCAGCCCGCCGAAGGGGTTGGCACCGAGCTTCTCGGTGCCCTTCTGACCGAGCGCGAGCCGGTCCCAGAACCAGATCATCGACGGCAGCCACCAGCACCCAGCCTCGGTCACCCCGAAACGCAGCCCGGGGAACCGTTCGAACACGCCCGACCACAGCAGGAACCACATCGGTCGCGCCGGCCACCAGGTGACCTCGCTCACATAGATGCCGAGGTGATCGCCGTACTCCTGTCGCGGCGCCGGACCCGAGTGCGTCACCACGGGCATCGACAGTTCTTCACAGAGTGCCCACACCGGGTCGTAGCAGCGGTCGTGGTACGGCTTCTGATCCACCCACATCGCCGGGATCATCACTGCGCCGAGCCCGCTGTCTTTGGCCCGGCGGATCTCGGCCAGCACCTTCGACAACTCGGCGGTGATCGGCACCAGCGCGGCGCCGCGACGCCGCTCGGGGCTGTTCGAGCACAGCTCGGCAAGCCACCGGTTGTGCGCGATCGCGCCCGCGAGACCGAGGTCCGGGTTCATGTCGCCGGACATGCCGAGGCCAGCACCGAAGGGCACACACGTCCGGCTCTCGACCGCATCGGCATCGGGGAACACAACCTCGCCGGCCACCCCGTCGCCATCGAGCTCCTGGTCGCGCCGGGTTGCATCCCATCCACCGCGCAACGCCTCCTCGTGCTCTTCGAACCAACGCTTGGCGTAGTCCTCGTTGCGCACGCCGAGCTGCGTCATCGCTGCGAGGGCAAGGTGGCGTTCGGCGAGGAACCCGTCGAACTCGGTGTGGTACCTGCTGTCGAGGTACAGGCGGTAGTCCTCCGTCGGCAGACCGGCGTGGCTGTCGGCGGAGACGATCACGTACGGGTCGTTGGGCTGGGGTGCTGCGTTCATCGGATGTGTCTCGATTGGTCAGCCGGGCACGGCCCGGAGGTAGGTCGGGTTGGACCGCGCCAGCATCGAGGCGGCGCGGGCGTTGATCTGCAGATCGGTTCGTTCGCTGTCGGCGTGAATCCAGAACTGCTTGGTGCGTAGGGCCACGACCACTCGTTCGGCAACCTCGGTGACCGGGGTGTAGGCGATCGCGATGCCGGCCGCTGTCATTTGCTCCTCGATCTGCTCGACCGTGGTGTACGGGGTGACGCGTGGCCGCTGCTTGGCGAACTCGCCGGTGCGTGAACGCCACGATTCGAACAGCCCGGTGCGCAACATGTGCGGCCCGGGAAACAGCACAGATGCCGCCACGTCGCTGCCCACGTCGAGCAACTGGCCGTAGAGGCACTCGGTGATGGTGACCACCGCAGCCTTCGTCGCCGCGTACTGCGGTGTGCTCGGTAGCGGGGAAACTCCACCGTTACCGGACGACGTGTTGACCACATGGCCCTCATCACCTTGGGCCAGCATCACAGGCACGAACGCGTTGATCCCATGCACCACGCCCATCACGTTGACCGCGATCGCCCACTTCCAATCGTTCAGTTCGTGTTCCCACATCCGGCCCTCGGCACCGGCTCCGATACCGGCGTTGTTGCACACCACGTGCACCCCGCCGAACAGTTCGAGCGTCCGGTCGCGCAACGCTTCGACGGAGTCGTAGTTGGTGACATCGGTGACCACGCCGCGCACGTCGAGACCCTCGTCGCGTAGGTCCCGCTCGGTCGCCGCCAACAGGTCGGCCTGCACATCGGCGAGCACCACATGCATGCCCTCACGGGCAAAACGCTCCCCCATCGCCCGGCCGAGCCCGCCACCGCCGCCGGTCACGACCGCGACACGGCCGTCGAAGCGTTCCACTAGTCGGCCCCCACCACGGAGAGGTCGTCGTAGCGTTGGTGGACGAACGGGCGCACCCATTCGCCGGGGACCGTCCTGATCAACTCGCCGTGCTGCGAACTGGACCGCTCGGCGAACTCGATGAACCGGACCTGGCGAACCGGCAGGTCGATCACCGGGTCGAACTTCGATTCGCGCAACGTGATCTCGCCGTCCACCTTCCACACCGCCCGGGTTTGCTCGTCACGGTGGCAGTGCACCAGCCACGGGTCGCTGTCGAACCCTTTACCGGCGGGGTCGAGCAGGAACTTGAAGTAGAAGTCGGTACGCCGCCGATCAGGAGTGACCGGCTCCTCGGCGGTGATCGTGCCGTTGATCTCAACGAACGTCACGCCCATCCGCGTGAACGCCCCGCGCACCACGCTGCCGATCGCGTCGCTGTCGCGCACGAGGGTGACGTCACCAAGCTTCTTCGGTTCACCAAAGGTCTCGCGCCCGCCGACCACGGCCTGCTCGGTGGTCATCGGCATCACCAACGGGTATCCCCCGACCATGCCGTCGTGCATGCATTCGACGGCGAACGTGCCGGCGCCGAACGGGGGGCGGCCATGGCCGATGTCGACTGCCGCAAACGTGACTCGCACCAGCGGTTCGCCCGACGCGACGAGTGGCTGGGGTAGCACCGCGGCCAACGCCTCCGGGTCGGTCTCGTACACCGCGGTGAGCGTGGTCGCCCACGTCTGCACCGACGTCGTTTCCAACTCGCGGTTGCGCAGTTGGTCTGGCGTGCGCCCCCCGTACCTGATCCGTCCCATGTGACTCCCCTTTGCTTGTACGTGTTTGTTTGTAAGTGTTTGCCGTTGGCTGACGATCAACTCGCAGCTGCGCCGAATCCCACGAGCGCTGGGCATTTCTCGGCGTGCAGCGGCACATCACCGCGCTGCAGCGGCACATCGACATCGCTGATCAACGGACCGATCCGGTCAGCGATCGGGCGAAGTGCGGCCAGATCGAAGCCGTACAGTTTCGCGGCGTTCCCACCGAGCAGGGCCGCAGCCTCATCGTGGGGCACGCCTGCGAACGCCGCGCGCAATGCCTCGGCGGTGAACGGGAAGCTGGCTTCCTTGTGCGGATAGTCGCTGCCCCACATGATCCGGTCGACACCGACAACGGCGCGCAGCGGTACCTCTGCCGGGCGAATGAAGCTGGCCCCGATGTGGCACTGTCTGGCAAAGTACTCGCTCGGTTGCAACGGCAGCTTCTCCATCACCGGCATCCCCCACACGTGCTCCTGCGACCCAACCGCTGTGCGCATCCTGGTGAAGAAGTAGTCGAGGCGGGCGAGCTCGTCGGGCACCCACGCGGTGCCCTGTTCGGTGAACACCACCTGGAGTTCGGGGTGGCGCTGCATCGCCCCCGAGACGATGAGGTGGGCGAGGGTGCGATGCGACCACCACGTCACCTCAAGCAGGAAGATCACCGGATCCTCTGCGGTCTCACCCATCGGCGGGCTGGCGCTACCACCGTGGTTGTTCAGCGGCATGCCCAGTTCGGCGCAGGTCGCGAACAGCGGATCGTAGTGCTCACCGTCGAACAGCGGCACCAAGCCCGAACCAGGCGGAACGCCGGGCAGCAACACGCCGCCGGTCAGGCCCGACGCATGGGCGGCCCGTACCTCGCCAACCGCTGCGTCGATGTCGTGCAGCATCACCTGGCAGATGCCGGCACGCCTGCCGGGGACGGCGGCGCAGAAGTCGGCAAGCCAGCGGTTGTGCGCCCGCAGCCCGGCCCAGCGTCGCTCGACGTCGCCTGCGGTGAGCGCCGGCGGTTGAAACGTGAGTGACGCCTTGGGAAAGAACGGCGGGATGGTGTTCGGGAAGATCACCTCGGCGACGATGCCATCGGAATCCATATCGCGGAGGCGGCGATCGGAGTCCCAGTTGCGCGGCCCGTCGGGCCCGGTGAGATCGTCGTAGGGGTTCTCGTACGCCGCCGCCCACGCATCGAATTCGTCGAGGTAGCGCCGCTCGAGGTACGGCCGGTAGCCAGCAAAATCAGACCCGCCGTGGCAATCGGCGGAGATGACGAGGTAACGATCGGGATGTTCCATCAGCGACCTCCGACAGGCCAGGCGACGCAGCGGGCTCGATACTGTGCGGCCGACGAAGGGAGCCCATCGTGGCGGGTACGGAGCATCTGCAGGTTGAACAGATCGGGCACGTCCTGGTGGTGACGATGAATCGCCCGGAGGCCAAGAACGCACTGAGCTCGGCGATGCTGGCCGGCATGGCCGACGCATGGCAGCGACTGAACGCCGACGACGACTTGCGCTGCGCGGTGCTCACCGGCGCCGGCGGCTCGTTCTGCACGGGGATGGACCTGAAGGCCGCGGCGCGCGACGGCGACGCCCCCAACCCCTACGCCGAGCGTTGGGCCGCCGATCCCGACCTGCACTGGAAAGCGCTGCTGCGTCACTACCGGTTGCGCAAGCCCTTGATCGCTGCGGTCGAGGGCCATGCCGTCGCCGGCGGCACCGAGATCTTGCAAGCCACCCACCTTCGTGTGGCCGGCGAGAGCGCCACGTTCGGCGTGTTCGAAGCCCGCCGCGGCCTGTTCCCGGTGGGTGGGAGCACGGTGCGTCTGCAACGCCAGATCGGCTACGCGGCAGCGATGGAGATGCTGCTCACCGCCCGCGCCTACACCGCGGCCGAAGCGCTGGCGATCGGCCTGATCGGCCACGTGGTGCCCGACGGGCAGGCACTCGCCAAGGCCATGGAGCTCGCCGAGATGATCACTGCCAATGCACCGCTGGCCGTCGAGGCGATCCTGCAGTCCGTTCAGGAAACAGCTTCGATGCCCGAGGCCGAAGCCCTCGCCCGCGAGTTCGAGATCGGCTGGCCGATCTTCACCACCTCCGACGCCAAGGAGGGGCCGCGGGCGTTCGCCGAGCGGCGTGCCCCGGTGTGGCAGCGTCGCTGACATCTACGGCTTGTCCTTGCCCACCAGCCACATCGCGAAGAACTGCGATCCCCCTCCGTACGCATGGCCGACGGCCTTGCGTGCATCGGCAACCTGATGCTCACCGGCGATGCCCATCACCTGCATCGCCGCCTCACCGAAACGGAGCATCCCGCTCGCGCCGATCGGGTTCGACGACAGCACGCCACCCGACGCGTTGACCGGCAGCGATCCATCGATCTCTGTGACGCCATCTTCGACCCAGCGCCACCCGTCCCCCTTGGGGGCGAAGCCCAGGTTCTCCAACCACATCGGCTCGAACCACGAGAACGGAACGTACATCTCGACTGCGTCGATCTCGGCGGCGGGGTTGGTGATGCCGGCCTTGCGCCACAGATCGGCAGCGCACATCTCGCCGGCCACGGGGCTGACCTGTTCGCGGCCGGCGAACATGGTCGGCTCGCTGCGCATCGCCGTGGCATGGATCCA
>JAYURF010000117.1:0-2137 GCA_043756365.1 Acidimicrobiales bacterium | reverse complement strand
TGGTTGTGCGCAGCGGTGCCATCGTTGCTGCCAACGCGGTGGTCCTGAATGGCGCCGAGGTTCCATCCGGAGCGATCGCCATGGGGGTGCCGGCGGTGATCAAACCCGGCCGCGCCCGCCCGGATGACATCACCAGTGGCGTTGCCAGCTACCTCGCGAAGAGCAAGCTGTTCAAGGATTCCATGCGTCGCGTCGATCGATGATTGCGTTCGTCGTCGCCGTCACCACCGATCAGGTCGAGCTCGCATCCGATGCGTTGTGGGCACTTGGCGTCGTTGCCGTGGAGGAGCGGGGGAGTGGTGACCGGATCGAGCTGTGGACATCGCTTGGAGACGACGAGCGGCTGGTGGCCGAGTCGGTTGCTGCGTTCCCGGCGGCGTGGCAGTGGCGGCTTGAACAGGTGGACGAATCCGTCGCCGACACGTGGCGCGAACACGCTGTGCCAACCTGGATCGACCAACACCTGGTCGTCGTACCGGCATGGTTGCCCCGTCCCGCCGACACCGCTGCGGGCGTGATCGCGGTGTCGATCGAACCCGGCTCCACGTTCGGGCTGGGCGATCACCCCACCACGGTGTTGTCGCTCCAGGCTGTGCGCGATGCGGTGAGCCGACGCCCCGGATGCAGCGTGCTCGACGTCGGTTGCGGCTCGGGTGTGCTGGCCATCGGCGCGGTCATGTTCGGGGCCGGATCTGCCCATGGCATCGACATCGCTCCCGCGGCGGTTGCGGTCACCACCGCGAATGCCGGCGCCAACGGCGTTGGTCACGCGGTGACGGTGGCAACGGCCCCGCTGGCTCAGATCGACGAGACATACGACGTGGTCGTCGCGAACATCCTCGCGCCGACCCTTCTCGAGCTGTCCGCCGATCTGGGGCGGGTGCTCGCCCCCGGTGGCACGTTGATCGTCAGCGGCATCTTGGAGCACCGCTACGGCCACGTCCTCGACGCGCTCGCACCGCTGCAGATGACGAGTTGCCTGACCCGTGCCGGTTGGGTGGCGGTCAGCCTGGCCCAGCCGTGAGTGCCAGCTCGAGCAGCGGCGAGAAATTGGTCTGCTCGAAGCGGGGGAGGTAACTGCGCACCGCATCACGGCGGAAGGTCTGGCACAGGTCCGGCCGGAAGAAGCGGGCACCCTCGCGCACCACGTAGTTGAGGATGAAAAACCGATACACCTCCGGAAGGAAGCTCAGCTCGTCGCGTGTCAGCGGGAAGATCTTGCCGTACGCGCCGAGGAAGGCGAGGAAGCTCGGTTCGACCAGGGTGTGCGCTCCATAGGTGAACTGGGTTCGGTCGCCGGTGCTGCTCGACACGCGCGACAAGAAGTAGAAGTCGAGCAACCGTGGCTCGATGCGGAACCAGTCGTAGTCCCATCGGCTGAAGAGGCGGAATCCGTCGCCGTCCGGCTTGACCGAGAAGTTGCCGAGGTTCCAGTCGATCAGGATCGGGATCTTCGGCCACTCGTCGTAGCCAACCTCGATCAGCCGTTCAAGGAACTCGTGGGTGTGGCGCCACAACATGCCGATGGCCTCTGGCGGCAACTCGAAGTTACGAGGCGCGAACGGGCTTTCGAGCAGCTCGAGGAGGTGGATCGCGTCGCTCTTGATCGTGGTCGAACCGCCGGGGATGTGCGGAGCGATGTCGGTACAGGCGATGTGCAGTTCCGCAATCTCACGGCCGAGGTTCTCGATTGCGGCCACCGACAGCACGCGTGGAAGCGACTCGCCGCGGGGAACGTCGTCGTAGAAAACGGCCCACATCGAGCGGTCGTACCACGTGAAGATGCGTGGCGGCCCGTGGCCGCCGACGGGTTGCCCGCGCTGCAGCCAGACGTCGGCAAGCATCCCCGCGAACCGGGTGTTGTCGAGCAGCGTCGAACACCGCTGAAGTCGTTCGTGGTCCTCGACGAACAGGAAGTACGAGCCGTACGACGACACCTTGCTGATCAAGGTGGTGGCGTCGTCGAGGTGAATTCGATAGACGCGATTCGTCGAGATGTTGGCACTCACTTCGTCGAGGCCGACGATGTGGCGCGGGTCGCCGTACTCGTCCCATGCGACGTGCACCGCTCGGCGATGGGGTTCGATGTCCGGCATCACGAGTGAGCGTAGAAGATTCCCCGTCCGGCGGGGGCGCT
>JAYURF010000116.1:0-2137 GCA_043756365.1 Acidimicrobiales bacterium | reverse complement strand
TCGGCGACGACAGCATCGGCGACTCGTTCCGCAAGGGCGGCACGGCATTTGTTGCGACGCTCGCCGCCTTGCTGATCGTGATCGGCTACACGGCACCGTTCCTCGCCGTCATCGCGCTTGCAGGAGCGGCGTGGTACGTCAGTCGTCGCCGTCGGGCGCGACAAAATCGATCAGTTGCTCCACTGCTCCCACCAGCTCCGGGCGCAGGTCCGCAAACGACCGAACCCGATTTCGTAGACGCGACCAGAACGTGAGCGGATCGGCGCCGAGGGCCGCGCAGATTCCTTCCTTCCACGGTGTCGGGCGGGGCACCTGCGGCCACCGCTCGATCCCGATTACCTGTGGGCGGATGCCTTCCCACACATCGACGAATGGGTGGCCGGTGATCAGCACGTACCGCTGACCGCGCATCGCCACGTCGGCGAGGCGATGCTCCTTCGAGCCGGTCACGAGATGGTCGACGAGCACACCCAACCGCCGCTGCGGGCCGGGTGCGAAATCGGCGATCGCGCTGACCAGATCATCGATGCCATGCAGTGGTTCGACCACGATGCCGAGCTCACGCAAATCGTCTCCCCACACGTGTTCCACCAGTTCGGCGTCGTGGTTTCCCTCCACCCAGATCCGGCTCGCCGCGGCGATGCGGGCCGGGGCCGGCCGTGGCGATGCGATCGATCCGCTGTTGGTGAACGTGGCCTCGCGTACCACGTTGTCGGGCGGCTTGATCAACGACACCGCCTTGCCCTCCACCAAGAATCCGCCGGGCTTGTAGAGGAAGTGACGGTGGGCCTGGTGCCGGTCGCGCAACGTCACTGCTTCGGTGGTTACTTTGACGACATCGCCGCAGAACCCGGTGGCGCGGTCCTCGATCACCATCCCCACCTTGACCGACACCTCCCGGTAGCGGGGCGCGGCGCGCTGCTGCTCGAACTCGTGGAGGATGTCGCGCGGCTCGCTCACCGGCTGCCCCTCCGGCCGGCCCACCATCGTGCGCCTGACGGTGGGACGGTCAGTACTTGATCGACGCAGGTTCCGTCGCT
Organism: Acidimicrobiales bacterium; assembly: GCA_043756365.1. GTDB lineage: Bacteria > Actinomycetota > Acidimicrobiia > Acidimicrobiales > Ilumatobacteraceae > VFMC01. The sequence goes on along the minus strand of JAYURF010000116.1, from coordinate 1,097 downwards.
TCGGCGGTAGGGGGCGCGCAGGTCGTGCAGATCGGTCGGCATCGCAAACGAGCTTGGCAGGAACGGCACACCCCACACGTGGACCCGTTCCGCCGGGCCGACCATCTCGACGACACCTTCGGTCAGCTCGATGCGTGCATCGATCTCGCCCACCTGGCGGTACCCGCCCGTTCCAGGGGCTGCTGCCATCACCTCGGCGGGTTGCGTGGCATGCCATTCGACGTCAAAGGTGACAGGCACCGGGATGCCGTGCGCGCGCCGCCACGCCTCGGTCGGGTCGTCGAGCAGCACGCCGTGGGCTTCGTTGCCGAGGCTCCACTGGCGGAACGGGGCGTCGCAGTCGTGCCCTGCCCACATCTCCGGCGGCTTGATGGTCAGGCCGTCGCGGAGGCCCGTCCCGTCGAGCTCCTCGATGTACAGGTAGGGCTCGTCCTCGCGGATCAGCCCGGCCCAGTAATCGAAGCGGCGACCGCGTAGCTCGAACCCGACGAACAGTCCGGCTCGTCGACCATCGTCGATCGTTGCCGACCCCCACCACCACCACGCCTCGACAGGGCTATCGCCATGGCGGAACTCGTCGGTCGTGGTGTACGGCTGCGGGGGCGTGAACGGTGTGCGGATCTGGGGCACCACGGCCCCCGGGCGGGCCGGGTCGACATCGCTGGTCATCTCACGAACTCGCCCATCACCGGGCAGACTAGGGCCCATGGTGCGCTACCTCAGTCTCGAGTGGATCGATGCCCTGGCGGCAGAAGTGTCGTCGAACGCTCGCTTGGAGGATCTTGCCCACCTCCACCGGATCGGGGTCACCCAGGTGGTCACCGAAGGGCCCGAGGGCGATGTCACCTATCACTTGCAGGTGGGCGACGGCGTGGCCAACTTCGGAGCCGGGGCGGCGATGCCGGAAGACGTGCGGATGGAACAGGCCTGGAGCACCGCTGTAGCTGTGGCCACCGGCGAGATGAACGCGCAGGACGCGTTCATCGGCGGACACATCCGGCTGCATGGCGATCACGGAAAGCTGATCGAAACGCAACCTGTCTTTGCCGCGCTCGACGAGGTGTTCTCCACCGTGCGGGCCCGCACCGAGTACCGCT
>JAYURF010000115.1:0-5834 GCA_043756365.1 Acidimicrobiales bacterium | reverse complement strand
CGCGCGCTGATTTCCTCTGCAAGCTATATGCAATATAGGTTCTGGGGCTGATGTGGGTCGAACTGATGTACGATTGGGTTTGGTTGGCGGACTACTGGTTGAGGTGGGTGACGAAGTCGTCCACGCGACCGACGTAGCGCTCCAGCAGTTCAGCGAGTTGTTCTCGTTCGGCGGGGGCGAACCCGCCGAGTACGAACGTCATCACCTGTGATCGGCGCTGGTCGACATCCGCGTGGCGCTCGCGGCCGGCGGGAGTGACCGACACCTTCACCACGCGGCCGTCGTCGTTGCACGACATGCGCGATGCCAGACCGACGTTGACCAGCCGCTGTACTGCACGTGTCGCTGTCGACGGGTCGACCCGCAATGCATCGGCAAGGTCGCTCATCCGGATGGAGGTGTGCTGGGCAAGGAGATCCAGGGTGTCCATTTGACCCTGCTCCAAGGCGTCATCGCCGGAACCGAACAGGTACTCGCGCAACTTGCTCATGGAGGCACCACGGCGCAGCTCGATCCACGCCGAGCCGATTCGGATCGCGAGCTGGAGCTGTTCGGTATCGCCGAGGTCGACTGGATCGGTGGACGACATGCGCGCGGTAGAGTAGTGCTGATGGGTGACGGTGCCGCTGCTCGGACGGACACACCGCTCGATGCGCTGGGGGTGCTGGCCAGCCAGGAGGTGATGATCACCGACCGGTTGCGGCATGTCGAGATGTTCACCATGCGCGGGCTGCTCACGCTGCTGTGGCACGAGCCGCCCTCGGTTGGGCCCGTGCATCCCGCCGCGATAGTGCTATGCGGTGGCGCGATGGGCGGTCTGCTCGGGCCGGCGAGTGGCCTGTACCACCGGCTCGGCGTCGCGTGGGCCGACCGGGGAGTTCCGGTGCTCCGGGTCGACTATCGAAAGCCCAGCGACCTCGATGCGTGCTGCGTCGACGTGGCCGCCGCCGTGCAACTCGCAGTCGGTGCCGGTGGGGCCGAGCGGGTGGTCGTCATGGGTCACAGCTTCGGCGGTGCTGTTGCGGTCCGTGTGGCCGTCGGGTTGCAGGAGATGGTCAGTGGCGTGGTCACGTTTGCAACACAATCAGCCGGGTGTGAAGTGGCCGGAAGGCTGGGCGACGGACCGCTGCTGTTGTTCCACGGTGATCGAGACGAGATTCTCCCGTTCGAAGCGAGCGAGATGGTGCGTGCGATCGCCGGTGGAGGCGAACTGGTGAGGTTGCCGGGCGATGGACACCTGTTGGCGAACAGCGGTACCGCGATCTGGGACCGTCTCGAAACGTGGCTACCCGACGCGCTCCAGCTGTGAGCAGCAGACCGTGTGCCACCTAAAGCCTGAACCGCGCCGTGTCGCCACCGCCGTCGCGCAGCAAACGCGTCGGCCACGCGTCGACTGCGTTGGCGACTTCAGACAACACGTCCGCGAGCCCACAGCCGCCCCCTTCTGCTAGCGTCAACGCAAAGTTCTTGGTGTGATCGTCGCGGTTCGCAGCCATCATGTTGAAAGCCGCACGCCGGAACGCCTGACGTTCCGTTGATGTTGCCCGACGGTGGGTCGTGTGGGTGGACACCAGAAACTGCCCGCAGATGGCCAACAGATCGGTCGTCGAGACGAACGCTCTGCGTGATGAATTTTCGAGGTCCGACTGCCCCGACGCTCGCCAAGTATCCGGCGGTATGTCGCGCTCCGGCCGGCCAGACCGCGGGAGATTATGGGGCGCCCGGTAAGGGCGGTCAGGTGCGGTGACGAGAGCCGACCGGCGGTTTACTCGGCGATCTGTGCGCCGGCCGCTTTTCAACGAGCGATGTTAGCGAACAGATCTTGCGGATGGGATGCAACGGAACGGCCGGCCGGAACGTCTTAGAAGATGTGATCACACGCCGCGTCCGAATCTCTGACACGATTCCCGCTGGGATGGAGGATGATTTTGCACTGTTCTACCGGGACGCGTACCCGGGAGCGGTGCGGCTTGCGTGGTTGCTCACGCATGATCACCACGCCGCTGAGGACGTCGTGCAGGACGCGTTCATGCGCGTACGCCCTCGCCTGGCAACGATCGAGCATCGCACCGCCTACCTGCGCACGGCGATCGTGAACGGGTGCCGAGATCGTGCGCGCTCGACGGGACGCGCCGACGCCGGGTTGCGGCGCATGGGGATCACGGCCGAGGTGTCTTCGACCGACAAGCCGTCGGAGCTGCTCGACGCCGTCGCCGGACTGCCCTACAAACAAAAGGTGGTACTCGTGCTGCGCTACTGGGCCGATCTGCCGGAGGAGGCGATCGCCGAGATCGTCGGCGTCAGACCGGCAACTGTCAGATCCATGTCGGCAAGGGCGCTCGCCCGATTGAGCAAGGAACTCCCCCGATGACCACCGAACTCGAGCGCCGCCTCACCGATGCGTTTCATGAGGACGCCCAACGCGCCCAGCTGACCAGTCCCGAGAAGCTCGCCGTGGCACACCCGTGGCTGCTTTCTGGCACCGAGGACCGGACGAGCGGGCCCCGCTGGCTCGGTGCGGTCGCTGCTGCGACCACGCGGGTCGTCGTTGCCGAGCCGCGATCGCGCCGTTCGGGACAGCGTTGGCTGGTTGCGGCAGCCTGTACAGCCCTCGTCGTCACGGGTGTGGTGGCGGTGGCCCAGCGGCCGGCAGGCGGTCCTGAACCGGAGGCGACGAACCCGGCAACGACACCGTCGTCGGTCCCGATCGACACTGCCGCGCCGCTTCCGCCGCCCGAACCGTTCGTCGGTGCCTGGGTGTCGACCGACACCGACGGTTCTTCCCAGACGATGGAGATCGTTCGCTCTGGCACGGGCGAGTACGAGGTGGTCGTGGGCGACGACGCCGCAACCGGTGCGTGTGCGGGGGCGGCGGCCACGATGACCGGCACCGGGCGGCTCGTGACCGACGTGAGGCTGGTCATCGCTCAGCCCGTTTTGACGTGCGACGACGGAACCACGCCTTCGATCGGGCCGCCGCCCCAGGCGGAGCTCGCCAACTTCACGTTCGACCGCGACCCGGTAGCTGACGAGCTGAGCGACAGGTTCGGGGTCGTGTGGCAGCGCGAGGGCTCGAACGTCGACCCGGTCGGCCCGGCGACATCACCGCCGACGACGGGTGGGATGTGGCCGCAGTCCACGCTCGAGGAGGTGCGTGCCGCCCAGAAGCTCGCCGACGCCGGCGACCCCGACTACACGTGGCAGGTCGAGCCGGCACTGTGGCTGTACGAGGAGATGACGATCGAGGAACTTGGCCAAGTCGAACTCGTCGACCGGTTCCTCCGTGAGGTGCTGGGCTGGGAGGCGTACCTGTTCGACCCGTCCCGAGGCGGGGCTCCCGACGGCCGGACCGATGGCGCTCTCCTCGACCAACGGTTCTTCCGGTGTGCGCCGGGTCGCACCAACCCGCTCTACCCGCCCGGCCGTGAGCCGAAAATGGGCGAGCGGTGCGCGCCGACGCTCGACGACCTCCGCTACGAGTCGGTCAGCCTCGACCTCGCCCAGCTCGACCGCCAGGGCCTTGACGGGATCTGGGTCGTGAACCGGTGGAAAATGACGGCGCCGTTCGCACAAGCCGACCCGGGGGCTGTCGAGGCACAGGCCACGGAACGCCTGGACGCGTTCCTCGCCGCACGCATCGCCGGCACAGGCGCCGAGGGGCACGTGCAGGTTGACCCCGACGTAGACGTTCCGCTCCTCTACGCCACCACCTCGGGTGCCCCGTACGAGCGATACGAGATCGAACGCGTGGACGGGCCACGGTGGCCCGACGGCGACATGACGTTCTCGGCCCGGCTGTTCGCGGACGGCGACGCAACCGTGGTCGAGCAGCAGATCAGTTGGGCTCGGAGTCTTAGTGGCGGGTTGTGGATGGATCTCAATTCGACGACCGAGAACGGCCAGCCGGTCGTCTTGTCCTACACATCCTTCGACGGTGAGGTCACCGTTTCGGCGCCGAGCACATGGGATATGTGGTTGCCAGGGAAGGGCGCCGGGGAGGGCGGTCATGAAGAAGCCCTGGACGTGTGGTTCGGGGGCCTGTGGCGTCCCGACCAGTTCTTCGGCAGCGGGGAGCGCATCGAACTCGTCGACCCGGTTGCCTACGACGCGTGGTGCGCAGCGAACGGCGGGTCCCCGCTGCTCTCGGCGCCGGCCGATGCAGCGGCAATTGCGCAGCAACTCATCGCCGATCCCAACTTCGAGACAGCAGCGCCGGTCGCCGCTCGGATCGGTGGCGTCGAGGCCGTGTCGATCGACGTCACCCTTGCCCCCGGCGGCAAGGCTTGCGGCGTAGGAATGATTGACATCAGCCGCTGGATCCACGCACTGTGGGAACCGGGGTGGCGCCTCCGTCTCTACCTCATCGATCTCCCTGAGGGCATGTCGGTTGACACCCTGGCGATCACGGTCGTGGCGCCCGAGGAGCGCTTCGACGACGTCATCGCCGAGACCGCACCGATCATCGAGTCGATCGAGTTCCACCCCCAGGCGCCGTGACCTGCGTCTCGCGCCAGCACCTTTGAAGTCCGCTGCGCAGCTGCGTCGAAAGGATCGCGATGACATTCACCCATCACAGACCCGCGATCGGGGACACTCCGTCGGTCAGCCCGCTTCGACCAGGGCGCCGTATCGCTGCTGGGCTGCTTGGGCTGAGGTGCCGAGCAGGCTTGTTCGAACGTCCGGCCCGGCGGCTGCTCGGTGTTCAGCGTTGTCGTTGCCGTGTCGAGTGATGTCATGACGGACCTCCGTGGTAGTTGCGGAGTTCCAGCAGAACCATGCCTGTCAAACTCGGGGCTCGCCCGTCGCCGACAAGACGCGTCCGCCCAGCCGGCGGTTGGGGGGCAGCTCCGCTCGGGCAGGGCATTGAGATCGATGCCACTACTCGCCGTCAACGAACAGACAGAACGGGTGGCCTGCTGGGTCGAGCATGATGCGAAGACGCGCGCGGTCACGGTCCGCTGGCTGAACCGGTGCCTCGTTGCCGCCCAACTCGCGAACAAGCTGAACGGCTACCTCGAGGTCATCCACGAGGACTTCGAAGTGCATCATCTTCGCTTGGTGTCCGGGCTGTTCGGGCCAGACCGGGGCCTCGTAGGTGTCCTCTGCCTGAATGTTCAGACCGATGCCGCCCTGAGGATTGCGGAGCTGCAACCATCCAACGCCGTCGCGAGCAGTGATCTCCCAGCCGAGCAGCTGTGAGTAGAACGCACCGAGCTCTTCGGCGTCGGAGCAGTCGACGGTGAGCGTCGTCCAACTGATCGACGGCAACGCGGTCATGACGTCAGTCTCGCGCTGCCCGACTCCTCACCCGCTCAACCGGCGGCAGGGGACGGCGCAGATGAGATGATCTGTGCCTCTCGTGCCATTGCCAGCAGCGCCGAGATCGGGCATTCCGGGCGGGGTCGGGGTTGCCGGTCAAGGGGGCTGAGTCGACTGGAGCTTTCGGCGAGCGGATGGCCGAACGGGAGTTTCTGAGCGTGGTGTCACGCACGGCCGTGGGCTGTGACGTCTTGTATTTGAATGATGGACATCGAGCGATACCCGTCAACAGGTGCCGACCAGTTGTGGCGGGCTCATGCGGCAGATCTGGTGCGCTTCGCCACCGTTCTCGTCGGACCAGTCGACGCCCATGACATCACGGTCGAGGCGTTCCTACGAGCGGCCCCTGTTGTTGACGGCCACACCGTTGCCAATCCGCGGGCGTATCTGATGCGCGCCGTCGCCAACCACGCCAACGACCTACACCGCTCACGCGAGCGACGGTGGCGTCGCGACCTCTCCGCAGTCGGACCCGCCTCCACCGTTGCCCCTGACACCTTCCTTGATGTCCGCCG
>JAYURF010000114.1:0-2146 GCA_043756365.1 Acidimicrobiales bacterium | reverse complement strand
TGCCGGCGGAGCAGCTGATCGGCCCCCGAACAGCTCCGGCGCAGTCGTGATCATCGGAGTCGGGTCGTGGCGTGGCCTGGGCGCCACCACCACCGCCTGTGCCGTAGCGGCCTCACTGTCGGCACGGGGCGAACGGCCGTGGCTGGTGGAGGCCGACCCCGCCGGGGGTGTCCTGGCGGCCCGGCTCGACCTCGGCGTGGCCGAAGCCGGCTCGCTCGAACGCATTGCGTTCCCGGTCGAGCGAACCGGCGGCAACCGCTTCGACGACGCAGCGATCGACATCGCCGGTATCCGGATGATCACCACGCCGGGCGACCCGTTCCGGGCATGGGCCTGCCACACCCCACGGTTCGCATGGCAGAGTGCGCTGCGCGACCTGGACGGGCCGGTCGTGGTGGATCTCGGCACCCTGCGCGGCGGCGGCCCCAACACTGCGGTGCTCCAGCAACTCGACCTGTTGCTGCTCGTCGTCAATCCGGATGCGGTCAGCGTGGTGTCGTCGCTCGAATGGGCGGGCTCACGCGGGCGGCCATCGCCCGATGACCGTGGGCTTGCCCTCGACATCACCCGGATAGTGATCGTCGATGCCCCCATCGTCACCACGAAGGTGTTCCGCACCGATGTGGAGAGCGAGCTCGGAGAGCGATTCGCGGGGGCACTGCCCTGGTCGCCCGATGTCGTCGAGCTGATGTATCGCGGAACCGGCTTCGACCACAAGCGGCTGCGCCGCCATGCATTCACGCAGGCGGCCGACCATCTCGCCGGACGGCTGTGCGCCTGGCTGGGTAACGAGCGTGCGGCATGAACGACGACGACCTCGAACAACTTGCCGGTGAGGTACGCCGCGCCTATGGCGACCGCTTTCCGCTGCCCCAGCGCGACGAGACCGCTGCCGACCGCGAACTACGCGAGGAGATCACCCGCGATGTGTTGGAAACCACGGTGCTCGTCGACCTCGACGGTCAGCGCCGGGCTGCGCGTCAGGCACCACTGACCCCGCACGATCAGGGTGCGCTGGTGGAGCTCGTCCTCTCGGAGATGTTCGGGTTACCCAAGTTGCTGTCGGTGCTGCGCGACCCGGACGTGACCGACGTTCTCGTGTTCGGGGCCGACCCGGTGCGCGTGGAACGCATCGACGGCACCCGTCAGTTGCTGGCCCCACTCGTGCGCCGCGACCGCGACCTGGAACGGATCATCTACGACACCGCGGCGGAACGGCGTCGACCGTTCAACCGCGAACACCCCTTCGTCGATCTCGAGCTCGAACCGGGAGTTCGCTTTCACGGGGAGGGCTTCGACGTCGTTGCCCGTCCGCTCATCGCGATCCGTCGTGCCGCGGTGTTCGGCGCCGGCCTCGACGACTTGGTGCGACGGTACATGCTGGCGCCGGATGCCGCGATGTTGCTGCGCGCCGCTGTGGCTGCCGACATGTCGATCCTGGTCGCAGGGCGGATGGGGAGCGGCAAGACGACGCTGCTGCGGGCCTTGATCGGCGAGATCGACAGCAGCGATGTGTTGATCACCATCGAGACCGATTTCGAGCTCAACGTCGCCCAGATGGGCACCCATCCCTTCGTTCATGCGTACCAGGCCCGAATCCCGTCAACGAGCGACGGCACCGGGATCTCGTGCGCCGACATGATGGTGCCGGCCGTGCGAACACGTGCCGACTGGATCGTGCTCGGCGAGGTGCGCGGCGCTGAGGGAGCGGCGATGGTGCAGGCGATGTCGATTGGCCAAGGCACCATGGCAACGGTGCACGGCGGCTCGGCCAAGGATGGCTTGGAGCGCCTGGCCGAGCTGATCGCGACGAACAACCGGCTTGATCTGCGGATGGCCAGATGGCAGGTGTACCGCAGTGTCGACCTGGTGATCCATACCTCGGGCGACAACGACAGTGGCCGCCGGGTGACCGAGATCGTCGCCCCGTCGGTTGAAGAGGACGGCAACCGCTTCATCGTCCACCGCCTGTTCGCCTCCAGCACCGATGCCCCCGAGCATGGCGCCCGGATGGTCGGCGAACCGCAGCGAAACATGCTCGACCGGTTGCTCGTTGCCGACCCCTCGTTCAACCTGCGACCCACCGGCGCGTCGAGATGAGCGGCGTGCCTGCCACAGCTGTGGCCCTTGCTGTGGCCATCGTGGT
>JAYURF010000113.1:0-5839 GCA_043756365.1 Acidimicrobiales bacterium | reverse complement strand
GCGCTGTGGCCGAAGTTCCAGCGCGCCTACGAGGACGCGATCAACGAGACGTCGACCGCCGCGTGCCCGTGGTACGTGGTGCCCGCCGACAGCAACTCCCGCCGCAACCTGGTAGTGGCGGAGATCTTGTTGGCCACCTTGGAACGGCTCGATCCCAAAATCCCGCCGGCAGAAGCCGGACTCGACGGCGTCACGATCGTGTGAGCCCGCCCCGTCCCTGCATTGGGGCTTGACGAATTGTAAAGTCGACGGCGATGTCTGTGTTCGTTCCGTTTGCGCTCGATGATGCGCTCGATCATCTCGGTCGGTACCCGCAGTCGACGGTTCTCGCCGGCGGCACGGACCTGATGGTCGGCATCAACAGCGGCCACGCCCGGCCCGCGCAGGTGATCTGTGTCAACCGGGTGCGCGAACTGCGCACGTGGTCGCACGACCCGGCGGGTGCGCAGCTGCGCATCGGCGCCGGCATCACGTACGCCGAGCTGATGACTGCACCACTGGCATCGTTGGCGCCCGCGTTGGCCCAGGCCGCCCGGACGGTCGGCTCACCGCAGATCCGCAATGCGGCCACGATCGGCGGCAACGTCGCCACCTCCTCGCCGGCAGGCGACGGGCTTCCGGTGCTGGCTGCGCTCGACGCGGTCGTGCACGTCGAGTCGGTGGACGGCCGCCGTGACGTGCCCTTCGCCGAGTTCGCGACGGCTCCGAAGCGCACCGTGCTTGCCGCCGGCGAGCTGATCACGGCGATCAGCATCCCGGTGTTCGACGGGTATCAGGGTTACGCCAAGGTCGGCGTGCGCAACGCCATGGTGATCGCGACGGCGAGTGCATGCCTTGCGGTCGACACGGTCGGCCGGTCGGTCCGCCTGGCGCTCGGCTCGGTCGGCCCGGTGATCATCCGCGCCACCGAGGCCGAAGCGATCGCTGCCGGTGCCGCCGATTTCGAAGCCGGCACCATCGCCGCGAGTGCGGTGGCCGAGTTCGCCATCGCGGCTGCGGCAGCGGCCCGACCGATCGACGACCACCGATCGACGGCCGCCTACCGCCGTCATGCGATCGCTGTGCTGTCCCGACGGTTGCTCGTGCGGGCCTTCCCGGGGACGTCAGTGTGAGCGCCGATCCGGTCGTCGCGGACGCAACTGGCGGGCACCAGTTCTTCACGCTGCATGTGAACGGCGAGGAACGTCACGTCGGCGACGCCTGGCTCGGCGAGAGCTTGCTGTACGTGTTGCGCGAACGGCTTGGGTTGATGGGGAGCAAGGGTGCCTGCGAGCAGGGCGAGTGCGGAAGTTGCAGCGTGCTCCTCGACGGACATCTGGTCTGCGGCTGTCTGGTTCTGGCCGCCAGTGCGATCGGCCAGGAGATCGTGACGATCGAGGGGATCGCCCCGGCCGGAGCGCCCAGTGATGTGCAGCAGGCGTACGTCGACGCAGGCGCAGTGCAGTGCGGGTTCTGCACACCCGGTTTGATCATGGCCACCCACGCATTGCTCGACGCCAATGCTGCGCCAACCGAGTACGAGATCCGTGAAGAGCTATCGGGCAACGTGTGCCGTTGTACCGGGTACGGCAGGATCATCGAAGCCGTGCAACGAGTCGCAGTGCAACGAGTCGCCAGTTCACGGGAACACACGCCATGACCGCCACCGCTGCCATCACCGGCACGGCCACAGATACGGGCACCCGCACGGACGCCCCCGCCGGCCGGCTCGGCGACAGCCCCGTGCGCCCCGACGGTGTGGCCAAGGCGCAGGGCAGCTTCGCCTTCTCCGGCGACCTGTCGGCCGACGGTTTCTTGTGGGGGGCGACGCTGCGCTCGCCGCATCCCTCGGCGCGAATCGTCAGCATCGACGTGTCGCCCGCGTGGCGCATCGCCGGCGTCGAAGCGGTCGTCACCGCCGCCGATGTCCCAGGTGTGCCCACGTACGGCCTGATCAGTCGCGACCAGCCGGTGTTCGCCAGTGACGTGGTGCGCTACGTCGGCGAAGCGGTGGCCGCGGTCGCCGCCGATCATCCCGACACGTGCCGCCGCGCTCTCGCCGCGATCGTGGTCACCTACGAGGTGCTCGAACCGCTGGTCGATCCGGAGCGAGCCATCGACGGATCACATCTACCGATTCATCCCGACGGCAACGTGATCCGCCGCCAGCGCATCGATTGCGGCGATCCGTCGGCGACGGGCGCAGTGGTCGTCGAGGCCGAATATCAGATCGGCATGCAGGATCAAGCCTTTCTCGGTTTGGAGGCCGCGCTGGCACTGCCCGACGCGGGCGGCGCCGGAGTGGAACTGTTCGTGGCGACGCAGTGGTTGCACGAAGATCGCCAGCAGATCGCCGCGTGCCTCGGCCTCGACGAGGAGCAGGTGCGGCTCACGCTCGGCGGGGTCGGGGGAGCGTTCGGTGCTCGCGAAGACATCAGCTTGCAGGTGCACACGTGCCTGCTGGCGCTGCGTACCGGGCGTCCGGTGCGCATCGCCTACAGCCGCGAGGAAAGCTTCCTCGGTCATGTGCACCGGCACCCGGCGCGCATCTGGATGCGCCACCACGCCGACGCGAACGGCCTGATTGTCAAGATCGAGGCCAGGTTCGTGCTCGACGGCGGGGCCTACGCATCCACGTCGTCAGCGGTGCTGATCAATGCCGTCACCCACGCCCAGGGCCCGTATCGCTGCCCCAACGCAGTCGTCGATGGCTACGTCGTGCGCACCAACAACCTGCCGTGTGGGGCGATGCGCGGCTTCGGAGTGGTGCAGGCGTGCTTTGCCCATGAGAGCCAGATGGACCGTCTCGCCGCCGCATGTGGGCTCACGCCGGTGGAGATCCGCTTACGCAACGCGATGGTCACCGACGACCGGCTGATCACCGGTCAGCCGATTCTCAACGTCGCCCCGGTGGCTCGCTGCATCCAGGAGACTGCGGCGTTGCCGTTGCCCGACGAGCCCGTCGGCGGGCATGACGGCGATCCGATGCGGCTCCCCGGCGGCGCCGGGCTCACCGCCGACGCGGGCCACATCCGCCGTGGAATCGGGTGGGGCGTGTCGATCAAGAACCTCATGTATTCCGAGGGTTTCGATGATTATTCGACGGCCAGGTGCAGGCTCAGTGACGGTGTGGTGTGGCTGAAGTTCGCCACCAGCGAAGTCGGCCAGGGGTTCGTGACGCTCGCTGGGCAGATCGCCCGGTCGGTGCTCGGCGTCGATGAGGTCCTGCTGGAACCGATCGACACCACGATCGGTTCCGCCGGTTCCACATCGGCGTCGCGCCAAACGTGGATGAGCGGCGGCGCGGTCGACGGTGCCTGCCGTCTGGTACGTGAGCGGCTGTTCGAACACGTCGGCGCGCTTCACGGCATCGACCCGGTGGGTCTGGCAATCGACGGTCGCGACGTGATCGACACGGTCGGCGGCTTCCGCATGCCCGTCGCCGATGCGTCGGTCGGTGTCGACATCGAAGAGACCTTCGAGCACCATCACCCGCCAACGTTTGATCTCGACCAGCACGGCCAAGGCAATTGCCACACCGCATTTGCGTTCGTCGCCCACCGCGCGGTGGTCGACGTCGACGTGGATCTCGGCCTGGTGAAGGTGGTGCAGATCGCGACGGCCCAAGATGTCGGCCGTGCCCTGAACCCGCTCAGCGTGCTCGGCCAGATCGAAGGTGGTATTGCGCAGGGGGTCGGCCTGGCGGTGATGGAGGAGATCATCCAGGTCGACGGCCGGGTGCGTAACGCCAGCTTCACCGATTACCTGCTTCCGACGATGCTCGATATGCCCGATGTGGTGGCGGTGCTGATCGAGGAGCCCGATCCGCTGGCGCCCCTTGGGGCCAAGGGCGTGGGGGAGCCGCCGTGCATCTCGTCGACCCCGGCGGTAGTGGCCGCGATCCGCGACGCAATCGGTCGCGATCTCACCCGGGTACCGGTCCGTCCCGCCGACATCGCCCTGTGAGACCGGCAATTCGATCGCTGCTCGCGCTGCGAGCATGTGCACCCGGCGGACCTGATCGTCTACCGTGGGCCCGAGCTTGCACTGTCCGGTGTCAGCGTTTCACCGGCGATGAAAGTTGAGTGGTGTTGTGAGCGAGCGAGAGATCATGACGTGGGAGATGTTCGGCACGGCGTCGCGAGATCTGGCCCAGATGGTCGCCGACGACTACGAGCCCGACATGATCTTGGCCATCGCTCGTGGGGGGCTGCTGATCGGTGGGGCGCTCGGCTATGCGCTCAGCGTCAAGAACGTCTACACGATGAACGTCGAGTTCTACACGGGTGTCGACGAGCGCCTCGAAGTGCCCCGCATCCTGCCGCCGGCACCTGATTTCGTCGATGTTCGCCACGCCCGGATCCTGATCGCCGACGACGTCGCCGACACCGGACACACCCTGCGCAGCGTGCAGCAGTTCTGCGAGGGCAAAGTGGCCGAGGTGCGCACCGCAGTGCTGTACGAAAAGAGCCATTCCGTGGTCCGCTGCGACTACGTGTGGAAGCAGACCGACCAGTGGATCAACTTCCCGTGGAGCGACAAGGACCCGGTCGCCAAGCGTGACTGGAGCGTCAAGGACGCCTGAGCGGCGGCCCGTTGTTTTTCCAGGCCCGTGTTGCCAGGCCCGTTTACCAGGAGGGCTCTGGTGCCGGTTTGGCCAGTTTGGCGAGGAGCCGTTTGCGTGGCACCACACCGAGTAGGCGGCCCTCGCGCCAGACGGTGACGATCGGCGCAGCGGGATTCAGCCGTGACAGCACCAGCGACAGATCTTCGTCGGGGTCGGCGCTGGCCACATCGGCGAAGGGCACCATCAGCGACTGCAACGAGATGTCGTCGCGTTCGTGTTCAGGGATGGCAAGCAACTGCTCCTCGCTGACGATCCCGGTGAGGGTGCCGTCGGCCCCGACGATGGCCACCACACCCGCACCGCCAAGGCGCGACCGCTGCCACAGCATGGTGGTGGCGTCGGTTTCGTTGGTTGCCTGGGCGACCCCGAACCAGGTGAGGTCGCCGACCCGGACGCCGGCAACGCGTTCGGCGACAATCGAGGCCATCGCCTCGGCCTTGGCGCTGAGAGCGATGAACACCCCGGTCAACACGAGCGTGATCCCGGAGGCACCATTCAGCATCAACACCACGCCGATGCCGGCGAGCGAGTAGCCGACGGCCTGCCCGGCATTGGCTGCCTCACGGGTCGCCAGATGGCGATCACCGTGGCGGCCCCAACGCCATGCCCGCAACACCCGGCCACCGTCGAGGGGAGCGCCGGGCAGCATGTTGAAAACGGCCAACAACAGATTGACCGCACCCAACCAGCCGATCAGGCCGAGTAGCGGTGCGGTCACCCCGGCAGCCGTGGCAGCCAACCAGGCGCCGATCGCGACGACACCGATCGCCAAACTGGTCAGCGGTCCAGCGGCAGCGATCCATCCTTCGGCGCGAGCGGTCGGGGCGTCGCGGTCGAGGCGGGCCACGCCACCGAGCGCCCACAATTGAATCGACTTGGTCGAGATTCCGAACCGCCTGGCGACCAGGGCGTGGCCGATCTCGTGCGCGAGGATCGAGCCGAGAAACACGATGACGCCGATGACGGCGCCGATCGCGCCGTACCTCGCGGCGAAACTGGAGCCGAAGAACACGGCGATGAGCAGCACGCTCCAGTGCAGTTGCACCGGCGTTCCTTTCACCCGAAAGAGCGTGAGGTTGCTACGAAGCATGAGAAGTGAGTTTCCTTTCGACACCGGCTGAACCTGGTGCCGCTGGTCTCACCCGCTCTTGCGAGCCACGACCGCCGAAGCTGCTCGGTGAAGCAACTCGTGTTGACGACCGTCGTGTGAAGGGGTTACTCCCCGTTGGCATG
>JAYURF010000112.1:0-5842 GCA_043756365.1 Acidimicrobiales bacterium | reverse complement strand
ATACCCACAACGATGCTTCGAGAGGTGAACCATGACAACCAGGAACGACCGCCCGAGTCGAGCCAACGAGTTGATGCAGCCGCCCAGATGGGCCCGTCGGGCCGCATGCTCGGGGCGGTCGGCGCTGTTCTTCGGGTATGCGCTCGAGCGGGACGAGCAACGGCTCGAGCGGGAGGTGCAGGCGCTGCAGCTGTGTGCCGAATGCCCCGTTCGGATTGTGTGCAGAGACCATGCGCGCAGCAACCGCGAGCTGGGGATCTGGGGCGGCGAGGACGATGTCGCCCGCAAACGGGCGATGCGCGAGCATGCCAACGAGGTCGAGTTCCTTGTACGCGGCGGTACAGAATCAGGGACTGCTTCGTCGTAGCGAACGTGCGCTGGTCGCCGCCCGCTTCGATCAAGCCAGCGATCAGGCGGCGATGATTCTCGCCGGCACACCGACCGCGGTTGCTCCATCGGGCACATTGGTCATGACCACGGCGTTGGCGCCGATCCGGGCACCATCGCCGATTCGGATGTGTCCAAGGATCACCGCACCCGCGCCCACTTCGACGTTGCGGCCGAGGATCGGCGCGCCACGGTCACCGATTTCCTTGATGCCGATGGTGACGTTCTGGCGGATGATGCACCCGTCACCGATCTCGACATACCCGTTGATGATGATCCCCGAGTGATGGTGGATCTCGACTCGGCGTCCGATCCGCACGTCGTAGGGGATCTCGATCCCTGATGTCGAGCGGACGCGCCGCTCGCCCCAGCGATACAGCAAGCTCAGTGGGACGCGCAGGGGCCGATTGCGGACGCCCATTCGGAGGTTGCCGAACCGGTGCACCAGGAGGGCCCGAAAGCCGGGCGAGTGCCAGTCGCGCCCGTGGGCCCGGAAGTCCTCGGCGATCAGGGAACAAAAACCGATCCCGCCAGGGTTTTCGTACGCCCGGTTCTCGCCGTCGTTCGGGCACTGCCTGCGAGTCATTGGGTCCCCGACGTCCACTTGTTCGCGCAGGGTGACCCGATCGCTGGCGGCGGAATCACCATTGCATGGGTCGCCGTGCGAGAAGGTGGGGCGAGGCGGCACCGCAGTGGGCGCGGCCTCTCCCTGCTCGGACTTCCACATCGTTGTCATTGCGTCCTTTCGGCGGCGTACCCAATGAGAGTCGGTGACGGTGACAGTGACGGTGAGTGTCCAGCACATCACCCGCTGTTCATCATCGCAGACTATCGAATGATGGCGGCGATCAGCATGGGTGCGGCGGTTGGTGTCGGGGGATCGCCCGGCAGTGGCGGGGTGGGCGGCGGCGGCATCGGGATCGGTGATGGTTCGGGAGCCAGAGTCATCATCGTCGATACCCAGCGGTGTCATCTGCGAAACCAGGCCGCCGACCGGTAGCCATCAGGATTGGCTCGCGCCGGGTAGCGTCCGGCTGCGTCGGCACCCGACGGTGAAACGACCATCGTGCCAATCGGCGTCGACATCGTCGCTGAGTTCGCGGACGATACCGAGGCCGCGACCTGAGCGCTGGGAGATCGACGCGATCTGCCAGCTGTGCGCGGACAGCTCGGGGACCTCATCGCCCGAGGTGTGGCTGACGACGTTCAACCCCCACGACCGCGGGTCGCTCGCGTCGACCACAACGGACACGTCGGCACCGCTGCCGTGCTCGACAGCGTTCGTGACGAGTTCGCTGACGATGAGCTCCAGCTCGGCGATGGTGTGCGGATCGGCCCCGGCCTGACGAAAGAACTCGGTTACGAACCGTCGCGCCGCCCGGGCGCTCTCAGGAGCCGATCCGTACCTCTGCTGTTGGCGAGGGCTCATGATCGCATCAGGCACCGTCCACCAGTCGAGCCTCACGAAGCGTCCGTCGTGTCCCAGGCAGGTACCAGACCGATCTCGTGGGCGCGCACTGCGGCCTGGGTGCGGTTGTTCACTCCGAGCTTACGAAACGTCTGGCGCACGTAGGTGCGGACCGTCTCGGTCGAGATGAACAGCTCTGCGGCAATGTCACCATTCGACAATCCTTGCCCGAGCATGGCCAGCACCTCGCGTTCGCGCGGCGTGAGCTGACGCCCGAAACCGGCGAAGCGACTTCGTTTCGATTCGGTCGGTGCGACCGGTTCACCCCGCGCGACCTTCTCGAGGATGGACACGAGTTGCTCTGCCGTGGAGGTCTTCGACACGATGGCCGATACCCCGGCATGCAGCGCCGCGGGCACGAATTCGCCGGAAGTGTTCCAGGTGTAGAGCACGACGTGGTCGACGAAGGGTCCGTCGATCATCGCCTTGGCCCGGTCGAGGGCCTGCCGCCTTCCGCCGAAGGTGTCGAACAGGGCGACCTCGGCGCGAACGTTGGGTTCGTCGCCAACTTCGATGTCGACGATGCGGACCCTTTCCGGGAATTGGCCGACGATGCTTGCCAGCCCGCGCACGATCACTTCGAAATCGTTCACCAAGGCAATCCTGATCGGGCGCGTGCCGATGGCAATGTGTCCGACAGGGAGCGCCGTCGATGCGGTATCAACAATCATCGGATGCACACGTACCCCCGTTCGGGTGACCTCAAACCTCTGGTTTGGGCGTTCCCCTGGCAGGCGAAACCAGATGATCCACCAGCTCCGATATCGATGCCGACGCGTGACACACGACAGTGTCGGCTCCTCCGTAGTAGATGTCGAGTCGATCATCGTCGGGCCGGTGGACGGCTCCGCACGGGAAGACGACGTTGCCCACATCGCCCGTACGTTCATACGGCTCCGTGGGTGACAGCAACCAGTGGTCGCACCGCTGGCGAACGACCCACGGCTCGTCGAGGTCCAACAATGCGGCACCAACACGGTAGATCGCTCCTGACATCGTGGACCGCACGCCGTGGTAGATCAGTAGCCACCCTTCCGATGTCTCGATCGGGGGCGGCCCGATGCCGATCCTGGCGGCATCCCACCAACCTCCCGGCCGGCGAGTCATCACCTGTTGCGGCTGCCTCCAGCTCTCCAGGTCATCGGGCGAGCGAGACATCCAGATGTCGGCTGCGCCGCTCGTCGCCACGACCGGGCGATGAAGCAACAGCCACTGCCCGTTCACCCGCCGGGGGAAGAGGGCCGCGTTCTTGTCCTCGGGCGGGATGACGATGCTGCCCTGTTCGATGCTGCTGAAGTCGGCGGTGATGGCGAGATACACGCATGGCCCCGGCGGGCCATACGCCGTGCAAGTGATGACATACCGGTCGATCTCGTCGACGAAACTGACGCGTGCGTCCTCGAACCCCCATTGCCACGAGATCTGGGACTGGTCGGGTTGCAACAGTGGCTCGGGATCGACGAACCAGTTGGTGACCCCGTCTGCCGATCTGGCGACGTGGATCGACGACAAACCGCGTCGGTCCTCGATCCGGACGAGCAGAACCACGTCACCGTCGGGAAGTCGGGTCGCTCCGGGGTTGAAGACCGAGTTTGCCGGAAAGGGAATGTCGTCCGCAGTGAGGATCGGGTTGTGATCGCTACGACGAAACACGCGCCGTCTCCGGTGCTGGGTTGCGGCTGATCGATGCATGCTTCACGCTTCGATGCGTGTGCGCACAGCGGTGGAACGACAGGGTCGACTCGGCCCCGCAGTTGCGGTTGACATCGTGGGGCCCCAGCCCGTCGAAACAGGCACCGGTGGCCGCGTCGCCGACAGCGACCCCGAGCCGGTTGTTGCCGAGGAACCACGACCATGCCCGGTCAACGGCCAGCATCGACTCGGAGCTTCCCGTCAGCGACCACGCAGCGGCGTGGGCATCGGCCATCGCAGTGGCTTCGAGCGGCTGCTCGTCGCCTGACCAGCGAACATCGCGACTGGCCTCGACACCGAGGTGGCCAGGGAAGCGGTAGTGATCGCCCTGTTGGCAGATGGCATCGAGCCAGCCCAGCAGCTCGGTTCCGTTGTCGATCATGACGGGATCCCCAAGCACGGTGCCCACACGCAGGAGCGCTTCGGCCATACGCGGATTGTCGTAGCTGAGTCGTGGTTCGAACCAGGGCCACGTATGGTCCGCCTGCAGCTTCCAGCGCATCATGACCGGACGCATCCGCTCCAACGAACGCATCGCCGCCGGGTCGAGGTGGCACGCGGCGGAGACCCCGAGCGCGGTGTACGCGAGTGTGCGCGTCGGCGCTGATATTGCGTCGAAGTCGGCGGTGAGCTCGAGCATCAGCTCGAGGCCGTCGGCGCTGAGCAACGACTCCATTGCCGCCATCTCGCCCAGGCCCCAGACGGCGCGACCGACATGGTCGCCCGCGATGGGCTGGTCGAGCCACCGGCGATCCCACGACATGAAGTTACGCATGGTGCCGTCGGGTCCTGCGGCGGACCGAAGGTATGCCAACTGGCGGGTCGTGTTGACATGCCATCGCGCCGCAATCGCGGGTATCGAGCTCTGCGCAAGTCGAGCGCTGATGGGTAGCATCCGCCCGACATCGTCGACGCAGTAGCCCTCTTCCAACCGTGGGACGAGACCACGCGCGTGTTGGAACACGGCGGTGTCGTCGGTCAGCACGTCGAGGTGCAACGTGGCGAGCTGCACGTCGAGTCCCCGCCTCGGACGCAAGGCCAGCACCGGGGCTGTGCGACGGATGGTGAGTCGAGCTGGCGTACTGATTTCCAGCAACAGCTCGGCGATGGTCCGCCCCACAGCCGGCCAGGCCATCGACTCGGCCACGCGACGAGCAGCGCGAAGCGCTTGGGTCCGAATGGGGCCGTCGAGGAGCAGGGAGTTCACCGCCGCGGCGAACGCCCTCGCGTCGCCGAAGTCGACGAGGGTGCCGGCTCCGTCGGCGAGGATGTCCTGGGCATATCGGTACGGCGTCGACACAGCCGGGCACCCGGCTGCGACGGCGAAGGTCAGCGCCCCGGAAACGATCTGATCCGAACCCGCATAGGGGGTACAGAACACATCGGTAACCGAGAGCAGTTCGGCGAGCTCGCTCACGGCCAAGAAGCGGTCGAGGAAGGTGACGTGATCACCAAGGCCGAGCTGGTCCACCTTGCGTTCGAGGCTGGACCGGTACGTCTCACCGTGTCGGCGTTCGACCTCGGGGTGGGTGCGGCCGGCGATGACGTACAAGGCCGCTGGATTCGCGGCGACGATGTCGGTCATCGCGTCGAGAGCAAGATCGATGCCTTTCCCAGGCGACAGCAGGCCGAAGGTGGTGAGGACGGGACGCCCGATGCCGAGACCGAACTGCCGGCGCACGGCATCGGCGTCGTACGAGTGGAACATCTCGATCGGCGCACCATGGGGAACGATGCGGATGGCGTCGGCCCGGCATGTCTCCTGCTCCAGTAGTAGTCGGCGGGCGGTCGCAGTGAACACCGTGACGGCTGCGGCGCGGCGGCATATCTCGTGGATCACCCGGGTCTGGCCGGTAGTGAACGGCGACAGGACTGTGTGGAGCGTGACGCTGATCGGCACCGTGACGCTGTTGACGAGATCGAGGAGGTGACTGCCGTCGTGACCACCGAAGATCCCGAACTCGTGCTCGATCAGGACGGCGTCGAAGCCTCCGTTGTTGATCGCGGTCGCAGCTGCGGTGTAGCTCGATCGGTCGTCGCGCACGATCCGCCGTGACGATGCCCGGTGATGATCGCAATTCGCCGGGGCCGTAGGGAGCGCAGCCGCAGGCAGCACAGAAAAGACCGTGACCTCGACGCCCGCTTCGATCAGGCTGTTTTCGACGTCGGCCGTGAAGGTGGCGATTCCGCAGGCCGTGGGTGGGTACGTCCCGATGAGCGCTATGTGCATGAGGTGTGACTACCCGAGTTCACCCGTTGGCAAACGACCCGGGCTCGTCGCGTGTCGCGCTGGAG
>JAYURF010000111.1:0-5846 GCA_043756365.1 Acidimicrobiales bacterium | reverse complement strand
GGGGGCGAGCGCCCGTCGACCCCGCCGAACCCCCGCAGAAGTCATCCACCGCGGCCGCTGGCAAGCCCCCTGACCCAGCCCAACCGAGTCCCCGCGTGTCACCCGAGTCCCCGCGTGTCATCCGAGTCCCCGCGTGTCATCCGAGTGTGGAGAGGGGGATCCGAGTGGTGAGCGCGCACACGGGTGGGCGCTCAATACTCGGATGGATCACCCTTCCGAGGCTGCCGCTAGCTCGATTCGTAGCGCATCTGGCTCGGTGACTGGCTGCCTGCAGGCGAAGTGCTCACATACGTAGGCGTGCCCGTCGATTCGCTGGTCCCACAGCGGCGACTCGTACCGTTCTCCCCAGGCCAGCACCGTGTCCGGCCGCCATGTCTCGCGGACCACCGCTACCAGATCGGACCGGTCGCCGACGATTGCGACCTCGACGATCCCGTTCACGTCCAAGTCGATGGCAGCCATCGCGTTCGAAAACGCCGTCGGCGCCTGGGATATCACTGCGCCGAGGAGCTGCAGAATCTGCCGGGCGTGGTTGGCGTATCGCGCCTCGCCGGTCAGCGCGGCAAGACGCAACAAGGCCACCGCGGCGACCGAGTTCGCCGAGGGCGTCGCGTTGTCGGTCAGGTCCTTCTGGCGCACGATCAGCGCTTCGCCGTCGTCGGCGGTGGTGAACAGTCCGCCGTTGTCGGTGTCCCAGAAGTGATCGAGCATCGTGTCGGCCACGGCCATCGCCTCGGCGATCCAACGCGCCTCGCCCGACGCTTCGGCGACACGGGTGAACGCATCGATCAACGCGGCATGGTCGGCGGCGAGCGCTGCGTGGCGGGCGCGTGGTTCGCCGTCGGCTTGCCACGAACGCAGCCAGCGTCCGTCCGGGGTGCGGAGCTCCTCCACCAGGAACTCGGCGGTGGCCACAGCTGCCACCAGCCAGTCGTCGCGTCCGAACGCAGCGGCGGCGTCGACCAGCGCCGACAACATCAGCGCGTTCCACTCGGTGAGGACCTTGTCGTCAAGGCCGGGTCGGGCGCGTGTGGCGCGGTGCGCGAGCAGGGCGGCACGGGCGCGTTCGACGTGCTCGGGGCGGATCAGGTCGCCACGGTGGAACAGGCGCGAGAGGATGATTTTGCCTTCGAAGTTGCCACTGGCGTTGGCCGGGTGATCGAACTCGTACCACCCAAGCGCAGCGTCGGCATCAGCGTTGCC
The DNA here is from genome assembly GCA_043756365.1 of Acidimicrobiales bacterium. Classification (GTDB taxonomy): domain Bacteria; phylum Actinomycetota; class Acidimicrobiia; order Acidimicrobiales; family Ilumatobacteraceae; genus VFMC01. Next base: position 4,643 of record JAYURF010000111.1, on the reverse strand, counting down.
ATCGGGGCCGAGCACGCTGCGTAGCTGGTCGGGCGTCCACACGTAGAACAGCCCCTCGTGACCGTGGCCATGCTCGTCGGGGGAGTCGGCGTCTTCTGCGGAGTAGAACCCGCCGCCGGGGTGGCGTAGCTCGGTGAGCACATAGTCGATTGTTTCGCCGACCACCTGTCGCCAGGTCGCGTTGTCGAAGACCTGCGCGGCGCGGGTGTACACACGCACCAGCAGCGCTTGGTCGTACAGCATCTTTTCGAAGTGCGGGACGAGCCACTTCTCGTCGACCGAGTAGCGGGCGAACCCGCCGCCGAGATGGTCGTACATGCCACCCGAGGCCATCGCGTCGAGCGTGGTGGTGATCATGTGGCCGAGCCGATCAGTCGGCGAACGCAGATGGGCGCGCACGAGCAGTTCAATGCTCATCGTCGACGGGAACTTCGGCGCTGTTCCAAATCCGCCCCACTGCTCGTCGAATGCGCGGTCGAGCTGGGCGAGCGCCGCCTGCACGGCCTCGGCACCGGGGACCTCGTCGGCGGGGGACAGGGCGGCACTGCGGTCGATCGCTTGATGCAGGGCGGTGATGTTCTGCTGCACGTCGGCCGGCCGGTTGCGCCACACGTCGTCGATGCTGCCCAACAACTGGAGGAACTGCGGCTTCGGAAAATATGTACCGCCATAGAACGGTGATCCCGATGGGGTCATGAACACCGTCATCGGCCAGCCGCCCCGCCCCGACAGTGCCTGCACCGCATCCATGTACACCGAGTCGACATCGGGTCGTTCCTCGCGGTCGACCTTGACATTGACGAACAGGCGGTTCATCACCTCGGCCACCTCGACATCCTCGAAGCACTCGTGGGCCATCACGTGGCACCAGTGGCAGGCGCTGTAGCCGACGCTCAACAGGATCGGAACGTTGCGCTCCTTCGCCTCGGCGAACGCCTCAGGTCCCCACGGGTACCAGGCGACCGGGTTGTGGCGGTGCTGACGCAGGTAGGGGGACGTCTCGCCGTCGAGCCGGTTGGTGGCGGTCATCACCTCACGGTACCGGCATGGAGTCGGCGGGAACCTCGCCGGACACCGTGCCGGATCGCTGACAACTCGGGTGGCTCAGCGCAAGCTTCACGACTCCCAACTCGTTCATCCTGGCGCTGTCCAGTACTACATCTGCGCACGGGAACAAGTGAACCGATCCGACGGGATGCATGCGATCACCGCAGCCGACATCCTCGCGTGAGAGAGTCGTGTCGTTATGTGATGTGACCTGGTGCGTCAGGCGCCGGTGGCGTGGTAGCCGCCGTCGACGTGGATCATCGAGCCGGTGGTGGCCGGGAACCAGTCGCTCAGGAGCGCCACACATGCCTTGGCGACGGCCGAGGAATCGGTTACGTCCCAGCCGAGCGGGGCACGGTCGTCCCACACGTCTTCGAACTTCTTGAACCCGGGAATGCTCTTGGCCGCCATGGTCTTGATTGGTCCGGCAGCGACGAGGTTGGAGCGGATGCCGAGCGGTCCGAGCGCTGTGGCCAGGTACCGGTTCACGCTCTCGAGGGCCGATTTGGCGACACCCATCCAGTTGTATGCGGGCCACGCCACCGTGTTGTCGAAGTCGAGCCCGACGAACGACCCGCCGGCGGTCATCAGCGGCACGAACGCGTCGGCGAGCGCCTTGTACGAGTAGGCCGACACGTTCATCGCAACCGCGACGTCATCCCATGTGGCAGCCATGAAGTCGTCGCCGAGGCACACCGCCGGGGCAAAGCCGATCGCATGCAGCACGCCGTCGACGCGGCCGCCGAAATGGGCGTCGGCATGCTCGCGAGCCGACACGAGGTGCTCGGCGACGGTGACATCGAGCTCGAACACCGGTACCGGTTGGGGGAGCTTTCGCGCAGTGCGTTCCGTGAGGCTCAGCGCCCGACCGGCGCCTGTGAGCATCACGTTGGCGCCCTCGTGCTGCGCGAGTGTGGCCACACCGAACGCGAGCGACGCGTCGGTGAGCACGCCGGTGATGACGATGTTCTTACCCTGTAACAAACCCATGCGACGAAGCTACTCGCGGCGCGTGTGTGCAAGAGTACGACGATGCGCATTGGCATTCTTGGAGGTACCGGACCGGCGGGAAGCGCCCTTGCCGCGCGCCTGGCCTCGATCGGCTACCCGGTCGTCATCGGTTCTCGCTCGAAGTACCGGGCGATGGAGGCCCGCGACGGAATGGTCGGTAAATGGCCGGCGCTCGAATCGCTGTTGTCGTATGGCGACAACGCCGCTGCGGCCGATTGCGACATGGTGGTGATCGCCACGCCGTGGGATTCGGCGGCCACCACCGCGCAGGAAAACGACGCTGCCCTCGACGGCAAGGTGGTGGTCAGCATGGCCAACGCGCTGGTGCGCGTCGGTCACGAGTTCCAGCCATTGGTTCCGCCCCGCGGCAGCGTTGCCGCGCATGTCCAGGCCGCAGTGCCGCGATGTCGGGTGGTGGCCGCGTTCCACCATCTGCCGGCTACGGAGCTGGGCAACCTCGGTGAGCCGATCGACAGCGACGTGTTGATCTGTGGGGACGACCCGGCTGCGGTGCGGGTCATCAGCGACATCGTTACGAAGATCCCCGGGTGCCGCCCACTCGATGCCGGCGAGCTGTCCAACGCCACCGCGATCGAGGCGTTCACTGCGGTGCTGTTGCAGCTCAACGTGCGCTACAAGACGCGCGTCGCCCCGAAGCTGACCGGGATCAAGCGTGATCCGCGCGCGCCCAAGGAGCCAATCGCAGCAGAGCCAACTGCGGCGAAGCCAAGCACGGCGGCCGAGCCGAGCGAAGCGGTGTCGAAGGTATGACCATGCGGTTGTTCGACACTGCGCGCGGTGCCATCGTTGCGTTCGAGCCGAACGAGCAAGTGTTGATGTACACATGCGGCATCACCCCATATGACGCAACCCATCTCGGGCACGCGGCCACGTTCATCGCTTACGACGTGCTGCAGCGCCGCCTGATCGACAGGGGCCACACGGTCAAATGTGTTCGCAACGTCACCGACGTCGATGACCCGCTGTTCGCCAAGGCGCGACAGTTGGGTGTGCACTACCTCGATCTTGCGGCCGGTGAGGAGGCCCGATTCGAACGTGACATGGCAGCGCTCAATGCGCTGCCGGTCTCCAGTTCACCGCGCGCATCGTCGGCGATTCCGGATATCCGCGGCTTCATCGGGATGGTGCTCGACCAGGGCCACGCGTACGAGGCTGGCGGCAGTGTGTACTTCGACGTGTCGACGTTCCCGTCGTTCGGTTCGCTCAGCAACTACAGCACCGAGCAGATGCTCGACTATGCCCGCGAGCGTGGCGGCAACGTCGACGACCCGTACAAGCGCAACCAGCTCGACTTCGTGCTGTGGCATCCGTCAGCGGCCGATGAGCCCAGCTGGGACACGCTGTGGGGAGCGGGGCGGCCAGGCTGGCACATCGAATGCAGCGCCTTGGCCTTGCGTGAGCTCGGCACCACGATCGACCTGCACGGTGGAGGCAGCGACCTGATCTTCCCGCACCACGAGTGCGAGAGGGCCCAAAGCGAAGCTGCCACCGGCGAGCAGTTCGTGAAGCACTGGATGCATGTGGCGATGGTGTTCATGGATGGTCACAAGATGTCGAAGAGTCGAGGCAACCTCGTGTTCGTCGACAAGCTGCGCACCGAATGGGATCCGCGTACGATCCGCCTGGCGATCATCGAGCACCACTACCGGCGCGAGTGGGAGTGGGACAACACGCTGATGCCGCGCAACCGCGACCGGCTGGCCGCATGGGTCGGCGCGTCCGATGATGCAGCCGGCGACTCCGGGGTGCTCGACGATGTTCGCAGCGCGCTCGACGACGACCTCGACACGCCGGCCGCGCTCGCAATCATCGATGCTGCGGCAGCGGTGGGCCACAGTGTTGGGCCGGCGGCATCGTTGCTCGGCGTCGACATCTGAGAACGCACCAAAGGTTCACCCGCCGTTGTTGTAACTGCACTAGAACTCCCAGACGGACGCGCCTAGGGTGGGGATTACACATCGTCGTGACAGGCGAAGATCGCCTGATGAGCGAGGAGGTTGGAGTATGAACGCTGAAGGTGCAGGCAAGATGCAAACCCGTTTCCGTCGCGTCAGTCGGCCGGTCAGCTCGCGCTTGTGGCGATTCCATCTCGAGGGTTTCGACCGCTTACCACAGACGGGTCCGGCGATCCTGTGCCCCAACCACATCAGCTTCCTCGACAGCGCGTTCTTGATGATGAACGTGCAGCGAAACATCAGCTTCGTCGGCAAGGCCGAGTACATGGATTCGTGGAAGACGAAGTTCCTGTTTCCTGCGCTGGGGATGATCCCGATCGACCGCGGTGGCGGCGACAAGAGCCAAGCCGCCCTCGATACTGCCGAGCGTGTGCTGCGCCGCGGCGAGCTGTTCGGCATTTTCCCCGAGGGCACGCGCAGCCGGGACGGTTTGCTGTACAAGGGACGCACCGGTGCCGCGCGGCTGGCGTTGAAGGTGGGTTGCCCGATCTTCCCCGTGGGTGTCGTCGGTACCCGCGAGATCCAACCGCCCGATGCGAAGATGCCGAAGTTCCGTCGTGACTGCACGATCAAGATCGGTCGGCCGATCAACACGGAGCGGTACCGCAA
>JAYURF010000110.1:0-5848 GCA_043756365.1 Acidimicrobiales bacterium | reverse complement strand
CCTGTACCGTCGATTCCGGGCCGCCGGGTTCATCGCCATCGGCCGGACCAACACCCCCGAGTGGGGCAGCACGATCACCACCGAGCCGCTCGCCTACGGACCAAGCCGCAACCCATGGAACCTCGACCACTCCACCGGCGGATCGTCGGGCGGTTCGGCTGCTGCGGTGGCCGCCGGAATCGTCGCCGTCGGCCATGCCAGCGACGGCGGTGGGTCGATCCGCATTCCCGCCTCCGAATGCGGCCTCGTCGGGCTGAAGCCAAGCCGCGGCCGTATCTCGCAGGCGCCAGACATCGGTGAAAGCTGGATGGGCTCGACCACCGACGGGGTCGTGACGCGCTCGGTCCGCGATGCTGCGGCCGTACTCGATCTGATCTGTGGCTACGAACCGGGCGATCCATACACGGCCCCGCCGTTCGTGCGCCCACTCGCCGCCGAGGTGGGTGCCGAACCCGGTTCGTTGCGGATCGGGATACTTGATCATCCGCCGCTCGGCGCGCCAGGTCATCCAGAGTGCCAGGCGGCGGTCGCCAACACCGCCCGGCTGCTGGAGTCCCTCGGCCACCGCGTCGAGGAGTCATGGCCTGCCGCGATCGGTGAGCCCGAGTTTGCCGAAGAGTTCCGCACAGTGGTCGCCACGTGGACCGCCAACGACATCGTTCAGCTGGAAGCCATCCTCGGGCGCCCCGTCACCGCCGACGACATCGAGCCCGACAACTTGTCACTCGGCGAGCTGGGCCGTTCGGTGAGCGGTCAGCAGTACGTCGCGTCGATGCTCGCAGTGCACCAGTGGTGCCGCCGGGTGCTCAGCTGGTGGCACCCAGCCCGCGACCGGACCGGATTCGACCTGTTACTGACTCCCACCATCGCCACCCCTCCACCACGGATCGGATACCTCTCCGAGCCCGGCCATGGTTCACGAATCTTCGAGCTGTTGCAGTACACCGCGCAGTTCAACGTCACCGGCCAACCGGCGATCAGCCTGCCGTTGCACATGACCGCCGACGGCTTGCCCGTCGGGGTGCAGTTGGTCGGCGCGCACGGGCACGAGGACACACTGGTTCGTGTCGCCGCGCAACTGGAAGGTGCCGCGCCGTGGGCCGGACGGAGCCCGCCGGTGTGGGTGGGGAACCTGCGCGATTCGACCGATGTGGATTCCTGACCGAATCGGTAGGATTTCCCTCATGGCTGTCACCGTCCGAATCCCCACCACCATGCGCCCCATCTCGGGAGGCAACTCCACTGTTCAGGTGGAAGGTGACACCCTCGGCGACGTGTTGAAGGCGCTCGACGCGGCACACCCAGGATTTGCCGAGCGCTTGTTCGACGACAGCGGTTCGCTGCGCAAGTTCGTCAACGTGTTCGTCGCCGATGATGACGTTCGCTACCTCGACGGCTTGGGCACCGTGGTGCCGGCCGGCGAAACCGTCAGCATCATCCCCGCCGTCGCCGGCGGCTGACGCTTCGCACCCGGCCGTCTGGAGCGGGCGCTTGTCAAGAAGTGCACCGTCACGGTGGCAAAGTCGACAACCGACCGCTCCGTGATTCGTGGCTCCGCTTCCCACCCGGCCCGCCCGGCTCGTGACGTGAAAGAACCCCGGACATTCGTCCGGGGTTCTTTCAGTTCTCACGGAAACGCTGAACGCGTTGCGCCGTCGGACTAGTAGTCCTCCATGCCTCCGCCGTGGCCGTGGCCGCCATCGGTTTCTGGCTTGTCGGCAACGACCGCCTCGGTGGTGAGGAACAGCGCAGCGATCGACGCGGCGTTCTGCAGGGCCGAGCGGGTGACCTTGGCAGCATCGATGACGCCGAGCTTGACGAGGTCTTCGTACTCGCCCGTGGCTGCGTTGAGGCCGAATGTGCCGGTGAGGTTCTTGACCTTTTCGACGACAACGCCGCCTTCCATGCCGGCGTTCTCAGCGATCTGCTTCAACGGGGCTTCGAGACTCTTGGCGACCAACCGGGCACCGGTGGCCTCGTCGCCCTTGAGCGAATCGGCAACCTTCAGCACGGCTTCCTGTGCCCGCAGCAGCGCGACTCCGCCGCCGGGGACGACGCCTTCTTCGATCGCTGCCTTGGTGGTGCTGACCGCGTCTTCGATGCGGTGCTTCTTCTCTTTCAGCTCCACCTCGGTGGCGGCGCCGACCTTCAGCACGGCAACGCCGCCGCTGAGCTTGGCGAGGCGCTCCTGCAGCTTCTCGCGGTCGTAGTCGCTGTCGGTGTTGTCGATCTCGGCCTTGATCTGGTTGATCCGGCCCTTGATGTCGTCTTCGACGCCGGCGCCTTCGACGATGGTGGTCTCGTCTTTGGTGATGATGATCTTCTTGGCGGTGCCGAGCAGATCCATCGTGGCGTTTTCGAGCTTGAGGCCAACCTCTTCGCTGATGACCTGACCACCGGTGAGGATGGCGATGTCTTGCAGCATGGCCTTGCGTCGCTCGCCGAAGCCTGGCGCCTTGACGGCAGCCGACTTGAACGTGCCACGGATCTTGTTGACCACGAGCGTGGCGAGGGCTTCGCCTTCGATGTCTTCGGCGATGATCACCAGCGGGCGACCGCTCTGCATGACCTTTTCGAGCACCGGCAACATGTCGCGCACCGAGCTGATCTTGGAGCTGACCAACAGCACGTACGCGTCGTCGAGCGAGACTTCCATGCGCTCGGTGTCGGTAACGAAGTACGGCGAGATGTAGCCCTTGTCGAAGCGCATGCCCTCGACGAGATCCATCTCCATACCGAAGGTCTGGCTCTCCTCGACGGTGATGACGCCGTCTTTGCCGACCTTGTCGATGGCCTCGGAGATCATCTGACCGATCTCGTTGTCAGCCGACGAAATCGACGCGACTTGAGCGATCTGATCCTTCGAGTCGACTTCCTTGGCGAGTTCCTTGATCGATTCGACGGCGGCGATGACTGCGGCCTCGATGCCCTTCTTCAAGGTCATCGGGTTGGCGCCGGCGGCAACGTTGCGCAGGCCCTCGCGGACCATGCTCCATGCCAGCACCGTTGCGGTGGTGGTGCCATCACCGGCGACGTCGTCAGTCTTCTTGGCGACTTCTTTGACCAGTTCGGCACCAATGCGCTCGTAGGGGTCCTCGAGATCGATTTCCTTGGCGATCGATACACCGTCGTTGGTGATGGTGGGGGCGCCCCACTTCTTTTCGAGCACCACGTTCCGGCCCTTGGGCCCGAGCGTGACCCGGACTGCGTCGGCGAGCTTGTTCATGCCCGCCTCGAGCGAACGGCGAGCTTGCTCGTCGAATGCGATTGTCTTCGGCATAGTGTTTCCTCCACCTTGAGGGGCTTGACGTGAGCATTCGCACTCTGGGTGCGAGACTGCTAGCACTCTACGCCATGGAGTGCTAACGGGCAACGTGGCACTCGTGGCCCGTCAGTCGAGGGGCGTCAGTCGAGGGCGTCCTCGACGCCGAGCACCACTTCGCCCGTGCCGATGACGATCGTGTCCCGTGCATCGAGTGCCCCGGGGACCTCGGCCAGCATCGTCGATTCGAGCTCGGCGTCGTCGATTGCCAGCCACGCGATCACGCCCACGACAGAGCCGATCAGCGGGAACACGATGAACGCCCACAGTTGCTCGAGCGCCCCCGTGGAGGTGTCGGCGAACAACGCTGCGCCAATGCTTCGCGCCGGGTTGACCGAGGTGTTGTCAACCGGAATCGAGATCAGGTGGATGAGCGCGACGGTCAGCCCGACGGCGATGCCGCCCATGCCGGTCGCGAACCGCAACGACGTGGTGCCCAGCATCACGAACACCAGCAACGCGGTCAACACGACCTCGGCGACCATGGTGGCGCCGAGTCCGAAGTACGGGCCTGACCACAGGTTGGCAGCGAACTGCCCGCGTTCGAAGTCGTCGCGACCGTTGGCGATACCGAAGATGATGAGTGCACCGGCGACGGCGCCCACGACTTGGCCGACAACTGCGAACACCGCATGGGCGCGGGTGACCTTGCGGGCCAGCAACATGGCGAGCGTGACCGCGGGGTTGATGTGACACCCCGATACCGGACCGATCACGTAGGCCATGATCAGAACCGAAAACCCGAACCCGAGCGATACACCAAGCGTCCCAACCTGGTCGCCGGCGAAGATCGCCGTGCCGGGTCCACCGAGCATCAGCACGCCGGTGCCGATCATCTCGGCGGTGAAGACGCGACCATGGTTCTGTTCCATGGCTGCGACCCTAACGCTTTGTCCTGGTGGCGATTGCTGAAGCCTTGTCGCGATTACTGAAGCCTCGTCGCGATTGCTGAAGCGGCGGTACCGTCGCACCCGTGGCCCAACGCCGTCGAAGCGACACCATCCTCGTCACCGTCGTGCGCGGCGCGGAGGTTGGCCGCCGCCCCGACGAGCTGATCGTCGAGGAGCCGATGAGCATCCACATCGACGAGGTGCTCGTCGCAACCACCATGCGCACCCCCGGCAACGATTACGAGTTGGCAGTCGGGTTCTGCTTCGGCGATGGACTACTGGCGGGTGCTCCGGTCATCGGCGTGCGCTACTGCGCGACCGGTACAGCCGTTGAGTCCGAGTTCAACGTCGTCACCGTCGAAACCGGTGGTCGTGCCCCGACACCTCGCCCCCGGCTGGGCAACACCACCTCCAGCTGCGGGTTGTGCGGCAGCGATTCGATCGACCAGTTGTGCGAGCGGTTGGTGACGCTGCCGCCGCAACCACCGATCCCATTGTGCGTTCTCGCCGACATCCCTCACCTCGCACTGTCGTCGCAGGGTTTGTTCGCCACCACTGGCGCGGTGCACGCCGCCGCCGCGTTCACCGCGGACGGCGAGATCCTGATCACCCGCGAAGACGTCGGTCGGCACAACGCCGTCGACAAGGTGGTCGGGCGGATGCTGCTCGATGAACAACTCCCGGCGACGGGGCTCGGGCTGTTCGTCAGCGGGCGAGCCAGCTTCGAGCTGGTGCAAAAGGCGTGGGCCGCCGGCTTCTCCACACTCGTCGCGGTGAGCGCGCCGACCAGCTTGGCCGTGCAGACGGCGCGTCGCGCCGGTTTGAATCTTGTCGGTTTCGTCCGGGGCGACCGCCTCAACGTGTATGCGCCCGAACGCATCGGCGACGACGACCGGTGGGGTTCGCTCGGCACCACGATCGCGTAGCCTGGCCAGCATGACCGACGCTGCGCTCCCCCCCGATGCCGTGACCCCCTCGACGGGGATGGGAGTGCTCCACCTGTTCTGCAAGCCGACTCCGCTGATGGACCCCGAATCCGTGGTCGCGGCCGTGAAGCAAGCCGAGAGCGCCGGGTGCCAGGTCGTGACCGTGGCCACGCTTGGCCACAAGTGTGATGCGGCAGTGATGGCCATTCACCGCAACCTGCGCGAGCTGCGCGCGTTGCAGACAGGGCTGCAGCGTGCCGGGCTCGACGTGGTGGACAGCTACGTCAGCATCACCGAGGTGAGCGAGTACTCGACCAATCTGCCCGAGGAGATGAACCGGGCGAGGTTGTACCCCAACATCCCGCCCAACGCTGAGATGACCGCATGGTGCTTCTATCCGATGAGCAAGAAGCGCGAGGCACACGCCAACTGGTTCACCACTCCGTTCGACGACCGCAAGGCATTCATGCACGAGCACGGCAAGAGTGGCCGCACATTCGCCGGACGGATCGTCCAGTACGTCACCGGCTCCACGGGCCTCGACGACTTCGAATGGGGCGTCACACTGTTCGGCGGCCACCCCGACGACTTGAAAGACGTCGTGTACACGATGCGCTTCGACGAGGCCTCGGCGTTGTACGGGGAGTTCGGGGCGTTTTATACCGGCATGGTGACCCCGGTGGAGGAACTGGTCCTGGCGATCTGACCCC
>JAYURF010000109.1:0-2151 GCA_043756365.1 Acidimicrobiales bacterium | reverse complement strand
CACAGATCCCAGTCCTCCCAGCCGAACACGTCCTCGTCGTCGCGGTACCCGCCGAGGCGACTCCAGGCATCGTGACGCCACATTGCCTGCGCGTCGATGTAGTTCGCCGCGCACAGCCGTTCCACGTCCCACGCGACCGCGCTGCGCACGCCGCGATGATCGCCGAAATCCTCGAGGATCGAATACGCGGCCGCCGCATCGGGATCGTTGTGTAGGGCAGCGGCGAACTTTGCGAGCGCCGTTGGGTAGATCATGTTGTCGGCATCCATCACCATCACCAGCGGCGCCCGCGCATGATCGAACCCGGTGTTGCGTGCCGCAGCGAGACCCTCATTGGCGTCCTTGCCGAGCAACAGCATCGGGATGTCCGAATGCTGTGCGAGGTAACGCTGCACGACGGCTCGGCTGTCGTCGGTGGCGTGATCCTCCACCACGATCACCTCGAGTTTGACGCCCTCACTCGCGACGATGCTGTCGAGCGTGGCCTCGACCACATCGGCGTAGTTGTAGACGCTGACGATCACGCTCACCTCGGGCAGGGCAGCTACCCATGCCGGTGTTTCCATCCGCTCGATCCGCTGCGCCGTGCCGTGCCGGAGCATGCAACGCAGACCGTCGAGCGTGCGCAGCGCAGTGTTCTCGGCGAGCGCGATCCGCTTGGCATCGCGCTGCAACGCTTGGTACGGGCGGAACGGGCCGAGCCTGACGGGTGGCACGACGCGGCTCGACCCGAGGCGCCACAGACCGCGCGTTGGGCGGCTGGTGGCGACGTGATCGGCAAGGCGTGGCAACACCTGGTGTTCGAGCCGATCGAGGATCGGCCCGAGTGAACGGTCGAGCGCCAGGTCGACACAAACCGCATGCTTGGCCTCCGCTCGGATGCCGGCGAGGCGCTGCGGGTCGCCGAGCAAGTCGTCGATCGTGTCGGCCATGGCGGCAGCGGATGAGTCGACGAAGTGAATACCGGCTTCGAGCGGTTCGTGCACCTCGGACGGCTCGGTGATCACGACGCAGCCGTTGGCCATCGCCTCGATCATCCGGGCCCACTCGAAGTAGGCGGGCGCCGAAGTCCCTGGAGGGAGGTGCGCCGACCGGTCGCGGTGCAGGTTGATCAACAGCTTCGACGAGCCGAGCAGCCGGTACTTGTCGGCACCGAACACCACGCCGGGCGTGGTCGGAGTGACCGGGCGGTCGAAGCGGAACAGCCGCATCTCGGCGTTGCGGCGGTACAGGCGGGGCGCGAGATCGGCGAGGATCGCAGCGCGGCGGTCGTCGAGACCGCCGAGGAACAACACATCAATGGCGCGCTCGGGCGATGCCTCGACCGTGAGCGAGGGCACGCCACCGAGGCGGAGTTGGCTCGCCTGCACGCCAACCTGGCCGAGGGCGACCACGCCGTGCGGGTTGATGTCGAGTGCGTGCAGGCCGCGGCGGCAGGCATCGACGGAGAGGTGGAACCAGGGGGTGCCGGGCTGCTCGGTGCACACGCACACGCTCGCTGCCGCCGCACGCTGGAGATCGGCCGGCGAGGCCGGGAACAGCTCGAAGAACTCGTGTGGGGCAACGACGAGGTTGATCGATCCGTCGGGACTCGGAAGTGCATCGTCGACGAGCGTCGCGACGCGGCCAGCGATCTGCGCAGCCTCGACGAGCCAGGAGGCGATGTCGCGCATGAAACCGTTGCCGGTCGGCGCGACGAACACCTTCACGTTCGCCGTCATCGGCACCGTCATCGTGTGGACTTGCTCAGCTTGTTCCGCAGGAGGCGAACGGCCTTGCGCGGCGCCCGACCGAGCTTGCGCACCCCGCGCTGGACCACGCCGCGCTTGTCGGGATGGTGGCGCACGTCGCGCAACATTTTCGTGACCAGCGCGTGTCGGCTCAGCGCGGCCGGCAGCGCCTCCGCAAGCGAGCGCACCTCGGCACGGCGCACCAATGCTTCGGCGCGCAAAACCTCGATCTGCTCCTCGGCACGTTCCACGCGGCGGCGGAGCTCGGCATTCTCGGCCTCGCGGGGGTCCGGGGTGGCGGCAGGCATTGTGCAAAGATAGGCCCGCGATGAGGGACTTTCGGCGATGACGCAGCCCTATCCCATGCCGCTCGTGGTGATCGTGGTGCCGAACGGAACGTTGCGTCCCGAGCCCTTGGCTG
>JAYURF010000108.1:0-5855 GCA_043756365.1 Acidimicrobiales bacterium | reverse complement strand
CGACGGCCCCGGCCAGCACCAGTTCCACCGTGGCCGAAGCGGTGCAACCGGTCCTCACGCTTCCGGTGCGGGTGCTCGTGGCGGGCGACAGCACCGCCCAACACCTGGCCGAAGCCATGTTGCCGTTCGCCGCGCAACACCCCGACGATGTCGTTGCCGGGAGCGCAGCGTTCCCCGGATGCGGACTCACCGCAGCGCGCGACGGTCGACGCCACGGCTTCACCAACCAGCGCGGTGAGCATGAACTGATCGACCTCAGCGGATGCATCGATCAGTGGACGGCAATGCCTGGGCGGGTCTCCGGGCCCGAACAGATCGACGTGGTGCTCATCCAGATCGGACCGTGGGATGGTGCCGACATCTACCTTCCTGACGGTCGGGTGGTCTCGGTTGCCGACCCCGAGGGGCATCGGCTCGTCGTCGAGGCGTACACTTCGTTCGTTCAACAGGTGCGCGATGCCGGGGCGATCGTGGTCTGGGTGACGCCGGTCGACATCGAACTGCAGTGGGGGGCCGTCGACGACCCGATGAACGATCCGGCCCGATGGGCGAAGTTGCGGGCGATCATCGACGCGCTACCCGTCACCCAGATCGACCTTGCCGGCTGGCTCACGGCTACCGGCCTCGACGGTCCCCTCGGTCGGCCCGACGGCGTCCACCTCACCGCCGATGCCGCCGACCGGTTCGTCCGCGAAGCCGTCGCTCCGGCGCTCGCAGCCCTCGCTACCCAACCCGCCTGACGGTCTCGGGAACGTCACACGATGAACGGTCCGAGCAGTGCGGCCGTTCGTTCCAACGAGGCGGCGAGCTCTGCTTTGATCGCATCGCTGACCGCCGGGTCGGCTAGGTCGGCGATCACCGGGCGGATCATGAACCCACGGCGGCGATCAACCCAAGTGGGGATCACCGCGGGCTGACCAACTGCCACCGAGCCGTTCGGATGACGCTCGATGGTGACGGTCACCACCGCACCATCTTGACTGCTCGCCGGCCAGGTGTCGCCCGTCGGCATGTTCGACAGGAAGTTGCCGAGCCCGAACACCACCCACCGGCCGTTCACCATCTCGATCGGTTGCAGGACGTGGGCATGGTGCCCGACGATCAGATCGATCGCGCCGGATGCGGTGAGTGCTGCCGCCACATCGCGCTGGAACGTGGAAGGCACAGCGGAGCGCTCGACCCCCCAGTGCAAGCTGACGATGACCGCATCGGCACCTCGCGCCCGGGCGTCGAGCGCATCGGCAACGATCCGTTCCGGGTCGATCAGATTCGACCGCCACCATTCCTCGGGCGCCAACCGCAAACCGTTGAAGCTCCAGGTGTACGACAGGTGCGCCACGCCAATCCCCTCGACCGTCACGACCGCGGCAACGGACTCCTCGGGCCAACGGGCCATGCCCACCTGCGCGACACCGACCGATTCGAGCGCTCCGACCGTTGCCTCGATACCGCCCACGCCGCGATCGAGGCTGTGGTTGCTTGCCGTACTGCACCGGTCGTAGCCGGCTGCGGCGAGTCCACCTGCGATCTCGGCCGGGATGCCATAGCGGGGCGCGGTGCTCAGCTGCTCGCCCGGTGGTGCAACGGGCGTTTCGAGATGACAGACGGCGAGATCCGCCTCGCTGATCGCGGGCGCGATTCGAGCGAACATCGGAGCGAAGTCGAATGCCACCCCGCCACCGTTGATCCACGCCTGCTGCACGATCGGGCTGTGCACCAGCGTGTCGCCGGTGAACGCCAGCGTCGCCCGCCGGGGCTGCGTCCTGGCCGACCGGCGCGCCGCCCGCAGCACCCCTCGCCCGACCGAAGCCGGAATCGCCGCAGACGACGCTGACACAGATGTCACCGCAACGTTGCGTTCTGGTGGAGCTCGCATCGTCACTGCGACCCGGGTGACCGGGCCGACGGATGGAATCAGTCCGTCAACCTCGACGATGTGAGTCGCAGCCGGTGGCGTTGCGGAGGCTGCATCCGCACACCCCATCGCACCCAGCGCCGCACACGAGGCCAGGACCAGACCGACCGGCCGCAACGTCAGGCTCCCAGCTCGCCACCGACGAAGTGGCGGCGACACAGCAACTCGTAGCGCACGACATCGCCGAACAGCAGTTGCTCGCCGCGGTCGACCACGGTGTCGCCGACAACGATCGTCTCGCCCTGATAGGTGATCTCGCCATTGACCACGCGCGCGTTGTGGGTGGCGCGCATCCCGCACCAGCACCGCGCCTCGACCTGCATCGGCACCCGCTCGTCGGCCACCTCGAGCATTCGCTTGGTGCCCTCGAACAGGATGCCCCGGAAGTCGGTGACGAGACCGAACGCGAACACGTCGACCGAGAGCTCGTCAACCACCCGCGCCAGCTGATCGCACTGCTCGGTCGTGTAGAACTGGACTTCATCACACACCAAGTAATGGATCGGCCAGTGATCGAGCGCCAACTTGTGCAGGTCCAGGGTTGGCACCACCTCGATGGCCTCGGCCGCAACCCCAAGGCGACTCGTCACCTGGGCACCCTCGCGATCGAGGGTGGTCAACAGCAGACCGTACAGCTCGCGGCTGGCCAGGTTGTGGTGAATCTGCAACGCCATCGTGCTCTTGCCCGACCCCATGGTGCCGAAACTGAACCGCAGCGTGGCCATGCGAGGTGACCCTAACGGTTCGACGGGTATCGTCGACGGATGCGGCACTGGCGTTGGGCGGTGGTGATCGGAGGAGCGCTGGCATTGGCCTCGCTGCCGATTCTCACCTCGCATTGGCCGGTCGCCGAGCCGTCGATCACGGCCGCCGAGCTCACCACGCGGGTCATCGCGTCGGGTTCACAACCCTTCGAAGGGCTGTACCAAACTCGCGGCGGGCTGCGCCTGCCCGACCTCGGTCGGCTCGACGACGAAGTGGCCCCACTCACGACGTCCACCAGGGTGCGGGTGTGGTACGGGGCACCCGATCGGTGGCGGGCCGACGAGTTGCTGGTCGGCGCCGAACGTGGCGTGTACCGCCAACCTGACGGCGTATGGCTCTGGGATTCGGGTACCAGGCGTATCGTGTACTCCCCCCGCAGCGGCCCCGAACCGTTGCGCATCCCCCGCCTGATGGACCTCTCTCCGGCCGAGCTCGGCCGACGCCTGCTGAACGCCAGCGATCGCGAAACCATCGTCTCGATCGATGCCCGCCGCGTTGCCGGCCACGTCGGTGCCGGGCTGCGGATCACGCCGATCGCGACCCAGTCGACGATCTCATCGGTCGAGCTGTGGGCCGACCCCGACTCGGGCGTGGTGCTCGAAGTTCGCATCAACACCGGCGGCACAGCGCCCGCGTTCGAAGCGTCGTTCACCACGCTCGACTACCGAACACCGAACGACGATGTGCTGCAGTTCGACCCGGCCGGGGTCGACGAACCGGTTCGCCAGGCCAACGCCGTCGACCCGATCGAGCAAGCCGATCAACTGGGCGTGCTGCCGTTCCCGGACCAGCTCGCGGGGCTCCCCCGACGTGGCGATGCCACCGGCGGCATCGCCACGTACGGCACCGGCTTGTCCGTCGTGAACCTCGCCATCGTGCCCGAATCCAGCCTTGGACGCAGGATCCGGTCACTCCCCGAAACCGAGCGCCCATGGGGTGGCTCGGCAACGGTGCTGCCGACGTCGTTGGTCAACCTGCAGATCGTTCGCCTCGACGGGTTCGCAGTGGTGGTGAGTGGAACGGTGGCGGTTGCCGAGCTTGACCGCATCGTCGGCGCGATCGCCACCGGCGACGTCACCGGCGCGCTGTTCGAGGGCGCGTTCGAGGACGCGTTCGGCGGCGGGCCAGGCGATGGGAACCAATCCGGATGAAGCGCGTGATCCACACCGAGGGGCTGACCAAACGATTCCCCGACGGCCTGGTTGCCGTCGACGATGTCGATCTCGAGGTGTGCGCCGGCGATCTGTTCGGGTTCCTCGGTCCCAATGGCGCCGGAAAGACCACGACGATCCGGATGCTGCTCGGGCTCATCCACCCGACGAGCGGCACGATGGAGGTGCTCGGACACGACGTGACCCTCGCTCCAGAACTCGCGCTCCACGGGGTGGGCACGTTGGTCGAGGGCCCCGCGTTCTACCCGTACATGTCGGGCAGCCGCAACCTGATCACCTTCGACGCCGCCGGTGCCGACGGCCCCAGGAGCACCCGCACACAACGCGTGCGCGACGTCATGGACCGGGTCGGTCTCGGCGACGTGGGCGACCGGGTGTTGAAGGCGTACTCGCTCGGTATGCGCCAGCGACTCGGGCTCGCCGCGGCGCTGTTGCGCGCCCCGCGACTGCTGGTGCTCGACGAGCCAACCAACGGTCTCGACGCGCAAGGCATCCACGAGCTGCGCACCATGTTCGTCGAACTCGTCGACAACGGGACAACGATCATGTTGTCCTCACACCAGCTGGCCGAGGTCGAGCTCATCTGCACTCGCACGGCGATGATGTCCGGCGGGCGGATCGTGGCCCAGGACAACGTTGCCGACCTGCTCACCCCTACCGGATGGGTGCGCGTCACCACCCCAGATCTGGAAGCTGCGCTGCGGGCGTTGCACGATGGTCCTTTCGGCTATGAAGCCATCGACGACCTCACGGTGCGGGTCGCGATCGGTGACCGCGCTCCCGAGTTGCTCAACCGGGCGTTCGTGCACGAGAACATCCGCGTGCGCGAACTGGTGATCGAACGGCGAACGCTCGAAGACGTCTTTCTCGAGCGCACCGGCGACGGTGCCATCGTATGATCCTCGTCGAGCTCTCGAAGTTGGTCCGCCGTCCTCGCACCTGGGTGACCATCGGCCTGCTCGCTGGGCTGCCCGTGGTGGTCGGCATCTTCATCAAGGCGAGCGGGTTGGCCCCGGCACCCGGCGAGGGGCCGGCGTTGCTGAGCGAGGTGTTCAACAACGGGCTGCTGTTCCCCGCTGCCGCGTTGGCGATCGTGCTGCCGCTGTTCTTGCCGATCGCGGTGTCGGTGATCGGTGGCGACGCCATTGCCGGCGAGGCCGCCAACGGCACGCTGCGCTACCTGCTCACCCGTCCGGTCGGACGGACCCATCTGCTCGTTGCCAAGCTCATCGCGCTGATCGCGTTCATCTTCGTTGCCGTGGTGACCGTGGCGCTCGTGGCGCTCGCCGCCGGCGTGGTGCTGTTCGGGATCGAGCCGTTGTCGTCAATCTCGGCCACCCCGTTCACACCGTTCGAAACCGCAGTACGCACGTCGCTGGCGGTGCTGTACATCGGCTGGTCGATGCTGGGTCTGGGGGCCATCGCGCTGTTCGCCTCGACGCGTTCCGACTCGCCGCTCGGCGCCTCGTTGGCCACGCTCGCCGTCTTCGTCGCTTCACAGGTGCTCGATCTGATCGAGGCCACCCGCTCGATTCAGCCGTACCTCCCGACGCACTACTGGGTGCGGTTCATCGACTTCTACCGCGACCCGATCCTGTGGCGCGACGTCAACGAAGGCATCATGTTGCAGCTCATCTACGTGATCGTGTTCCTCGGCGCGGCATGGGCGACGTTCACCACCAAGGACATCACGAGCTGACCAGATCGACCACCACTGCGGCATGGTCGCTGGGGAACACTCCGTCGACAGGCTCGAACCCAGCGAGGCGGATCATCACCGGATTGCCGATCGGTTTTGGACGCGGCCAGCTGACGAACACGTAATCGAGCCGACGGTCCGGCCAGGCGGTGTGTGGTTGATACGGGTTGTCGGCGCGCCACGTGAAGCCGGGCCCATCACCGACGTGCTCCCAACAGTCGCTGAGCACCAGGTTGGCCATCGGGCCGGCCCGCCGCCCGGTGAGCAGACGGATCTCGTCGGAATCGGGTACTGCGTTGAAGTC
>JAYURF010000107.1:0-2152 GCA_043756365.1 Acidimicrobiales bacterium | reverse complement strand
GTGACGGCGTCGATGCCGTCGACGATTTCCTGTTCGAATCGCAGCGCGGATTCTGCGAGCAGATCGCCACGGCACTCGCGGTGATGCTGCGCGCCCAGGGCGTGCCGGCCCGGCTGGTGACGGGCTACGTGCCCGGCGAGCGGGACCTGATCTCGGGCGTGTGGAAAGTTCGCGGCAGCGATGCGCACGCCTGGGTGGAGGTGTGGTTCCCGGCGAGTGGATGGCAGGCCTTCGACCCCACGTCCAACGTTCCCCTGGCCGGCGACACCAAGCCGGACACGATCGGGGTCGATCTGGTGAAGGCAACGTTCGCCGGTGCTCGCGACCACGCAACTGCGATCGCGGCCGTTGTCGCGATAGCGGCGGCCGGCGGCCTGCTGACCCGGACCGGACGAGCCTGGCTGCGGCGCCGGCGGCGCGGTCGCTGGGGGCTGCTGCAGGATCGTTGGGTTCGCGCGGGAGCGAGGCACGGCGTCGACACGACGTCGTCGAACCCCGAGCAGGCCAGGCGTTGGGCGGACCTCGCGCCGCTCCACGCAGCCGACGCCCACCTCCTCGCCGAGGAACTCGACCGTGTGGCCTTCGACCCCGACTGGATCGACAACGACGACAACTATCGGCGCACCAAACGCCTGGGTCAACGCCTCGGCGTATAACCCGCACCAGATTTCGTTCTGGTCACGTGAATCCGGCTCAGCGCCGGGAACGCGTGACCAGAACGGATTTCACGACATCTCGCGGCGGCCTTCGAGGGCACGGCCGAGAGTGAGCTCGTCGGCGTACTCCAGATCGCCACCCACCGGGAGGCCACTGGCAATGCGGGTGACCCGCACACCGAACGGCTTCAACATGCGGGCCAGGTACATCGCAGTGACCTCGCCCTCTGTGTTGGGGTTGGTGCACAGGATCACCTCTTCCACGGCTTCCGGCTCGATCCGGGCGAACAGCTCCTTCACCTTCAGGTCCTCGGGTCCGATCCCATCGAGTGGGCTCATTGCCCCGAGCAGAACGTGATAGCGGCCACGGAACTCGCCCGTGCGTTCGATGGCGACGATGTCGCGAGCCTCCTCGACCACGCACATCACGGTGGGGTCACGGCGATCGTCGGAGCAGATCGGGCACATCTCGGCGTCGGCGATGTTCCAACACCGAACACAAAAACGGACCCTCGCCTTTGCGTCGGTGAGGGCTGCAGCCAATCGGTGGACCTCGTCGGAGGGGGCCTTGAGCAGATGGAACGTGATCCGCTGGGCCGACTTCGGGCCGATGCCTGGCAACCGACCGAGTTCGTCGATCAGCACCTGGACGGGTGTGGTGTACACGGCCGCCATCAGCGTTGCTCGTCGATCAGTTCCGAGCCCGGAAATGCTTGAGCAAGCCGTTCGATCGGGGTGACCACCGACCCGGGCGGGGCGTCGACGAGATCGTCGAGATCGATGTCGGCCTCGTTGGAGTTGGCGCCGGAGTTGGAGCTGGAGCTGGCGTCGTCGTCATCGCCTGCCGGTGCAACGGCGGGCGCGCCACCGGGATGCAACGACACGACATTGCCCGACCTGTTACCCGACCTGTTACCCGACCCGTTGCCCGACCTGTTGGCCGGCAGAGACGTCGATGGGTGACTCGCCGTCGACGCGGGTGAGTCGTCGTCGTCGTCGGCGTTACCGGCTTCGGTGACGATCGACAACTCGACCTTGCCGCCGACGATCGCGGCGATGCGCGCCTCGACCTCGGGACGATGCTGCTCGCAACGTGCCCGGTGCGCATCGTTCGGTGCCCCGAGAGCGAGCCGACCATCGCGCGCCCCCAGTAACGCCGGTACCGAAAAGATCGCCCGGGCAAGTGGCTTGAGTGACGGCACCACCTCGCTCGACCACGCGCTCACCGCCTGATCGAGCAGCGACGAGGCCCCAGCAGTGCCGGGCTCAGCGGTTACTTCCGTGGGCATTGGCGCCAGCCGAACGTGTTCCACCGTTGACGGCGAGGGCGCTCCCGGCTCCGGAGCAGTCGTTACTTCGGGCGGGCTGGCTTCGGGCGGGCTGGCTTCGGGCGGACTGGCTTCGGGTGGCGATGCGGGTGGCGATGCGGCAGCGCGGGGTGCATCGCGCCGGGCGCCTCCGCCGAGCTGCACTCGGCCGGTGGCCGGATCGATCGG
>JAYURF010000106.1:0-2156 GCA_043756365.1 Acidimicrobiales bacterium | reverse complement strand
CCGATCGCTGATCGGCCCTGATGCGCTCGTCGCTTGCGTGATCAGGCCCCGATGGCTGACTCAATCAGCATCAGCCGCTGTGAAAGGTCGCCAGCGGGGGTCGCCGTGAATGCTCGGACCAGTTCGGTGAGGGGCCGACCGAGCCGCACGGTGATCGTGCGTTTGATGCCCCACATGCCATCGAGGAACACGAGTGCATCGGGCAGGTCGCACCCTGGCGCCATGCTGACCACGAGCTGAGTACCCGTGAGGTTGGTGGAGTGGAGGTTCACATCGCGGATCGGTGGGGGGGTTGTTTGGTGGTCGGGCGGCTGCGTGCCGCGTCTCCCGGGGCTGTGGAATTGATGTGTCATGCCGACTTGAGACTGGATGTTGCCCGCGACTTCACTGGCCGAGCAGCCCGGTGGAAGGTTGGAGATGAGTAGTTGATCTGTCGCAAGTTCGGTGACGATCGCTGCCAGTTGCAGTTCAGTTTCGGCTCCGCCGGCGAAGGCATCGATGTCACCCTCGACGGCGCAGCCGCTGGGAAACGAAGGAAGGCCGACCATCAGTGCGAGTTCGCCGTCGCTGACAGTAGGCGCGGATCGGATCGCATGGAGTACGCGGGTTGGGTCGAGCGGTGGGTGCATCCCGCCGACGTGCGTGTTGCCGTTGATGAGACCAATCGGCAGTGTCCCGATTGAGCGCTGTTCCGCGGCGAGCGCGGCGGCGCCGAGGGGTGTGAGGCGGCATTCGGTGTATCGGGGGGCGGCCGGCCCGAAGTCGGGAGAGCCGTAGTTCCCGTGGAAGTCGATCAGCGCGAGATGTGTGGCCCACGGGCGGGCCATGTCGCACAACGGTTCGTATGCGTGGCGATGTCCGATGCCCGTCCATTCGAGGAGTACGTCGAGCACCCGCTGCGTCTTCAGGTATGCCGAGTTGCTGCCGGCGCCGGCGTGCTGGCACGCCTCGAGGATCGCGACGTCGAGCATGCCGAGCCCGGTCGTTTCGCTCATCCGACCCACCTCGTCGGGTGGCATCGGATTGAGTTTCCGCTCTGCAGTGTGACGGTCGTGGCTCTCCCGTCATGGTCGTCGAAGGTCGTGTCGTCGATGAACCTCGTGATGACGTCGATGTCCCCAAACGGTGTCCTCGTCTTCCACCCCCAGTCCCAGGGGAGCAGCGTTGTGCCGGTGAGTGGTGTGCATCCTCGACTGCTGTCGACATGGGCGCGCAGATCGATCAGTGCGTCCACGAGCATCGGCCGGTGCGCGGCTGAGGCATCAACCACGATGTCGATGTCGCGTGGTCTCACTGGCTCACCGGTGAGCGACCGAGCTACGGAACCGACCACCACGAAATGGCACCCTCGCCAACAGAGAACATCGAGGATCGCCTCCACACGCACCATGCCAGTGTCTCACGACACTCCCGACCGAGCGACGTTTCGGGATGAGACGACAGTGGCAGGGTCGCTCCGGAAAGACTGAGTTGGCCCATCGTGGTCGACCGATACCACCGGCTGATCGCGTTCAATCGCCGGTGGCGCCGTCGAGCGCTTCGCGATAGTCGGCGTGCCCGCTGTGGCGGGCGTACTCCTCGATCATGTGGATCAGGATCCATCGCAGCGAGATTTCGCCGCGATGGGTCGTGGACAGTTCGCCTATCTGATCGAGTTGTCGGCGCAGCAGTGACGATCTTGCGGGCTCGGGCGACCTCGGCGTGCCAGTGAACAAGAGCGTCGGCGAGCATGTCGTCGGGGGAGTGGTGCCAGTCGAGATCGGGATCGTCGTCGCTTTCGTAGATGCCGGTATCGGTCTCGGCGGTGAACGCGCAGCGGAACCACCACCGTTCGACGTCGGCGAGGTGCCGGATCATGCCCAACAGGTCCATGCTGCTCGGCGGAACCTTCAGCCGGGCCTGCTGGTCGTCGAGGTCTTCGACCTTGCGCAGGAACACCGTGCGGAAGTAGTCGAGGAATCCGACGAGAAGTTGCCGTTCGTCGCCGACGGACGCGGGGTCGACGAGTTCGGTTCTCGCGTGAGACATCGAAGCAGTCTCCATCAAGACGGTCGATGGTGCGAACGACTCGAGTTGTCGTCCATCAACGCGAGCAGGTGATCACGCAATCGCGACCGAACGCACCGACCCGTCCATCGAAGTGGGAATCGCCGTTC
>JAYURF010000105.1:0-2160 GCA_043756365.1 Acidimicrobiales bacterium | reverse complement strand
CCGGGCCCGAGTACGACACCGTGTCCTTGCTGGCGGTTCCATCCGGGCCGATGAGCTGATAGGTGCCGCCGTGTTCGAGCTCGGGGAACCAATCGGACTGGATGGTGAGCTTCTTCGGGCACACGGCCTCAGCCGGTGCCGCAGATACCTCGGTGGTGCCAGCGGTGGTGCCAGCGGTGGTGCCAGCGTCGGGCGTCGTGGCCGCCGCAGGGGTGGCCTCGGGCTCGTCACTGCCGCATGCCGCGACGGCGGTCCCGAGTGAGAGCAGCGCCAACGCTGCAACTGTTTTCCTTGCCTTCATGGTGTCTCCCCTTGTTGTATGTGATCGGTGTTGCATGTGATCGGTGTTGCATGTGATCGGTGTTGCATGTGATCGGTGTTGCCTGTGAACGGTGTAGCCAGGTGCCGGCTTAGTTTCGGCTGCGTGCCGAGTCGTGCCAGTTACGGATGGCGCGAGTGGTGATCCAGCTGACGATGACGAACATCAACACGCCGAACATCGACGCGGTGATCGTGCCGGCAAACATCTCCGGTCGTTCTGAGGCCTTCTGCTGGCGAGTGCGAATGTAGTAGCCGATGCCCTTGTCGCCCTGGGCGAAGAAGAAGTCGGCAACGATCGAGCCGATGACCGCGAGTCCGGACGCGATGCGCAGGCCCGTCATCATGGCCGGTAAGGCGCTGGGGAACTCGAGCTTTCGTAGTCGTGTCCACCGGCTCGCCTGGTTGAGGGTGAACAGATCGTGATGCAGTCGATCGGTGGACTGCAGGCCGAACAATGTGTTGGTGATGATCGGGAACACAGCGATGAGGACCACGACCACCAAACGCACGCCGAGCCGCTCGCCGAACAGTTGGGTGAGCAGCGGGGTGATCGCCAGGATCGGGATGGTCTGCATCAACACCGCATACGGGAACAGTGCCCGCTCCATGTGCTTGGACAGGTTCATGATCACGGCGATCGCGGTGCCGAGCGCGATCGAGATGAGCAGGCCGATGAGGGTGACCTTGACGGTCGGCCACATGTACCCCAAGATCGGGCGGAACCCGTTGACCTTGTCGGACAGCGGCAGGAATCCGTCGGACCAGACCTCGTGCGGATACGGCAGCGCGTTGCGCCGTTGGGCCGCGATGTCGTACTTGAGCGCGCTGTAGAGGTACCACGCCGCAATGAATGCGACGAGCGTGAAGATCGGCGGGATCATGTTCTTCAGTCGGTCGCCGCGTGCGCTGACGGATGTGGCCGGCGGGGAATCGTCCTCAATTACCGTGGTCGAGTCCGTCGCGTCTGTGACGGGGTTGTGGTCGAGCGCGGTCACAAGTGCGCGTCCTTGAGGTCGGCGCTGATCTGGCCGCACAGCTCGGCGAACTCGGCTTCGTACCGGAGGTCGGAGTGCCGGGGGAACGGGAACGACACCGGGTAGTCGGCGATGATCCGGCCGGGCCGGGCCGACATCACGATCACACGGGTGGACAAGAACACGGCCTCGTGCACGCTGTGGGTGATGAACAGCCCGGCAAACATCTCGTGCCGGAACAGCGACAGCAGCTCATCGTTGAGGCGCTCGCGGGTGATCTCGTCGACGGCCCCGAAGGGTTCGTCGAACAGGAACACCTTGGGGCGCAGCACGAGTGAGCGGGCCAGTGAGCAGCGCATCTTCATGCCGCCCGACAGCTGCTTGGGGTACTTCTTTTCATGACCGACCAGGTTGACCAGCTCGATTGCCTTGCGGGCCTCGGCCTGACGGGTGGTTTTGTCCATTCCCTGCAGCTCGGCGTTGAGTTCGACGTTGCGCTGCACCGTGCGCCACGGCAGCAGCGTTGCGTCCTGGAACACGTAACCGATGCTCGACCGGTCGATCGAGACGAAACCGGTGGTCGCGTTCTCGAGGCCGGAGGCGATGCGCAGCAACGTCGACTTCCCGCAGCCGGAGGGGCCGACGACGGTGACGAACTCGCCAGCGGCGACAGCGAAGCTGACATCGTCGACCGCGTGTGTGCCATCGGGAAACGTCATCGAGACGTTCTTGAAGGTCAGTGCCGACGAGCCTGGTGCGACTACGGTCCCTGCACCGCGTGGCGTCCCCGCACCGCGTGGCGAGGCATCAGTGGGTTTCATCATTCTCCCCGAACATTCGTGACCAACATAGAGGCTCACTCAAG
>JAYURF010000104.1:0-2161 GCA_043756365.1 Acidimicrobiales bacterium | reverse complement strand
ACGCGGCCTGCTGCCACGGCACCCGAGCCCCGTGCGGGGCCGTCGAGGGCAGCCACAGCGGGCGTTGCTCCACTGGCAGCAGCACCTCGACCAACCGGGAGCCATCTGCAGCGACATAGGCCTCCCGCCAGCCGCCGTCGAACACGAGCAATCGAAACGGCACGTTGTCGAGCAGTTCGTTCGCCAGCACCACCCCGACGATCGCCTCATGTGGCATGGTCGCCATCGATTCGATGCCGGGCGGATGCCCAGCACGCATCGACGCCGACACGTCGACGGCGACATAGCGGGCGCGCAACGGACTTGCCGCCAGCCCGGCTCCGATGCTGCGGGCCAATGTTCCGGGTCCGGCACCGGCGTCGACGACGGTGAAACCATCCGGTCGACCGAGTCGTTCCCACTCCGCGACGATCAACCGCGACAGCACCAACCCGAACAGAGGGCCAACCTCGGCTGAGGTGATGAAATCGCCACGTCGACCAGCGCTGCCCCCGGTCGTGTAGAAGCCGTCCTCGCCGTACAGCGCGAGACGCATGTATTCGTCGAAGCGCAGCGGCCCGTCGGCGGCGATGCGCGCCGCAATCTGGTCAGCGGCCGAGGGCACCGGTGAGGTCGCTGAGGTCACCGAAGCGGCCGACGAGACCGGGCAGCACCCCGAGCACCACGGTGGTTGCGCACGTGATGATCAGCGCCGTCTGCAATGCAGCCGGCGTGCGGATCGGGGTGTGGTCGCCGTTGGGTTCCGGCTTCATCCAGATCTCGCGCATCACCGTGACGTAGTACGCAGCCGAGATCACCGCGTTGACCGCACCGATCACGGCGATGCTGTAGCCCCAGCCGTTGTCGGCATCGAGCACCGCTTTGAACGCGCCGAACTTGGCAAACCAGCCGCCGAGCGGCGGCACGCCGGCAAGGGACGCCATGAACACCGTCATCAGCACGCCAAGCGCCGGGGCGTACCCGAACAGGCCGCCGTAGCTGGAGATCTCGCCGCTGCCGGTCTTGCGGGCTACGGCGATCACCACAGCGAAGGCACCGAGGTTTGTGGCCGCGTAGATGACGAGGTATGTAACGACTGCGCGCAGCGCCGATTCGGAACTGCTGTCCGTGCCGGCAACGGCCAGCGGCATCAGGATGAACCCGCCCTGGCTGATGCTGGAGTAGGCGAGCATTCGCACGATGTTGGTCTGGCGCAGTGCGAGCACGTTGCCGACGGTCATCGACAACACCGCGAGCACCCACATGAACGGCTGGTACACGTCGGATGCCTGCGGGAACGCCACATAGATCAGCGTGACGAGGGCGACGAAGCCGGCGGCTTTGGACCCCACGCTCAAGAACGCGGTGATGGGTGTGGGCGCACCCTCGTAGGTGTCGGGCGCCCACGAGTGGAACGGTACAGCGCTCACCTTGAACGCGAAGCCGACGATGACGAACACCACGGCGAGCGTCTCGATGCCGCCGAGGCGGCCATTCGCAGTGATCGCCGGGGCGAGGTCACGCAGCAGCGTGGTGCCGGTCACCCCGTACAGCAGGCTCATCCCGTAGAGCATCACCGCGCTGGCGAACACCCCGAGCAGGTAGTACTTCACCCCGGCCTCGTTGCTCTTACGGTTGCGCTTGTTCCAGGCGGCGAGCATGTACGCCGGGATCGACAAGAACTCGAGGGCGACAAAGATGCTGACCAGATCGCGCGAGCTGGCCATCATCACCATGCCGAGCACGCTCGAGAGCAGCAACACGTAGTACTCGCCCTGGTAGTAGCCCTTGTCTTCGACCTCGTCGGAGCTGAGCAACACCACCACGTACCCGGTGAGGATGAACAGTGCCTTGAGCACCAGTGAGAAGTCGTCGACCACGTAGCGGCCGTCGAACATCTGGCGCACATCGCCGCCGATCACGCCCACGGTGACGACGGGGATGAACGACCCGAGCAGCACGAACCCGGCCACGCTGGAGGTGATCCAGCGCTGGCGCTCCTCGACGAACAGGTCGATCAGCAGCACGGCGCAGATGCCTGCTGCGAGCACGATCTCGGGCGCGAGCGCGTGGTAATCGATCGTCGGCGCCGTGAAGTCGGCAACGGCGAGCACGGCTGAGATCACGGGTTGAAGACCTTGACGAGCTCGGTGACCGCTGGGTCCATCACCTTGAACATCAG
>JAYURF010000103.1:0-2163 GCA_043756365.1 Acidimicrobiales bacterium | reverse complement strand
TTTCCGGGGAGGAGAGCAGGCGGTTGATGGGGCGGCCGCCGCGAATGTCATCGGCGGAGATGGTTGCGGCCAGTTCCTCCATCGCCGCGACCGAGTGGCCCTCGACGAATGCGTCGACGTACGGCAGCGCGGCGGCCATGCCGCGCGCCAGCGGCGCGTATCCGGGTGTGACCTTCAGCGGGTTGACCCAGATGGTACGGAACGCCACTCGCGACAGCCGTTGCATTTGCTCGGCGAGCAGTTCCGGATCGCCGCGGTCCCAGCCGTCCGACAAGATCACGACGATCGCGCCGCGGGCCATGCCGCGTACACCCCATTCGTCGTTGAACCGGCGCAGGCAGTCGCCGAGGCGGGTACCGCCGCTCCAGTCGAGCACCCGTTCCGTGGCCAGTTGGAAGGCCCGGTCGGGGTCTCGGCTGCTGAGTTCGCGGGTGACCCGGGTGAGGCGGGTGCCGAGTGCAAACGCTTCGACGCGCTGCCGGCCCGCCACAGCGGCGTGCACGAAGCGCAACATGCCGCGAGCGTACGGCTCCATCGACCCGCTGACATCGAGCAGCAGCACGAGGCGGCGCATCCGTTCGCCCGGTTCGCGCCAGCGGCGCACAATCGGCTCGCCGCCGGAGGTGAGCGAGGCGCGTACCGTGGCCCGGATGTCGGGCGAGCGGCCGTGAACCGAGCGGCGCAGTCGGTACGACCGTCGCGGTGGACCGGCAAAGCGCAGGCTCCCCATCAGCATCTGGGCCTGGTGCAGTTCGTCGTCGTCGTAGGCGGCGAAGTCCTTGTGCCGCAGGACCTCCGTGGCGGAAAAGCGAAGTTGCAACGTTGGGTCGTCGTCGTCGTCGGCGTCGGCACGGTCGGGTTGGTTTTCGTCACCTTCGTCGCCATCGTCGACGGCGATGGTGATCTTGATTGGCTCCTCGTCGACTGCACCAGTTCCTGCTGCGCCGCGCTGTTCCCAGAACACGGCGAACGCCCGGTCGAACACTCCCAAGTCCTCCGGGCGGTGGATCAGCGTGCTACGCGCCGCCCAGTAGACGCCGTCGCGGCGGTCCAGCCCAACCAGCCCGAGCGCCTCGGCGAACTGGATGACGCTGCCGATCGGCACCGCCAGCTCCAACCCGCGCAGCAGCTGCCCGAACGCGACTGCGATCTCGGCTCCGCCGGTGGTGGGGGCTGCGCCGGTGATGCGGGCTCCGGCGGTGAGAGGTGTTCCCGTCACCCGGCGTGCGCCCCTCGTTCGAAGGCCTGCTTGACGATGTCGGCCAGCCCCCCGTTCTGGCGGACCTTGTCGTGGTCCTCGCGATACTTGAGTACTGCACCGAGTGTGAGCGAGACGGTCGATTCGTCGAGTTGGGTGACGCCGAGCGACGCCAGCGCGCTGGCCCAGTCGATGGTTTCAGCCACACCCGGTGGCTTGTACAGGCCCTTGGAGCGCATCGCCTCGACCGCGCCGGCCACCTGGCGGGCGAGCGGTTCGAGGACGTGCGGAACGCGAAGCCGCACGATCGCGACCTCACGGTCGAAGCTGGGATGCTCGACCCAGTGGTAGAGGCACCGCCGCTTGAGGGCGTCGTGCACGTCGCGGGTGCGGTTGGAGGTGAGGATCACCAGGGGCGGGCGGCTGGTGGCATAGGTGCCGAGCTCGGGGATGGTGATCTGGTAGTCGGACAACACCTCGAGCAGGTAGGCCTCGAACTCGTCGTCAGCCCGGTCGATCTCGTCGATCAACAGCACCGGCGAGATCAGGCTGCCGTGATCGATCGCTTGCAGCAGCGCTCGCTTCAGCAGGAAGCGTTCGTTGTACAGCTGATCCTCGAGTGCATTCGTGCCGAGGCCGCGGGCCTCACCGCTTGCCTCGGCGGCGCGCAGATGGAGGAGTTGGCGGGAGTAGTCCCAGTCGTACACGGCCTGGGCGGCGTCGATGCCCTCGTAACACTGCAGACGAATGAGGAGACCGCCCGTCCACCGGCTGAGCACCTTGGCGACCTCGGTCTTGCCGACCCCGGCTTCACCCTCGAGAAGCAGCGGACGGCGAAGTGACAACGCGAGGAACACCGCCGTCGCGAGCCCCTCGTCGGGGAGGTAGCCGTGCGAGCTCAGCGCTCGCGCGACCTCGGCGGGGGAGGTGCTCGATGTGACCATCGCGCACCAGGTTAGGGGGTG
>JAYURF010000102.1:0-5894 GCA_043756365.1 Acidimicrobiales bacterium | reverse complement strand
CGCCGGAACCGCGGTGCTCGAGCAACTCGACGTCGCTGATTGCCAGCACCGAGGTGCGCAAGGCGTTCACCAACGTGATCGGCGAGGCGGTGTCGTTGACCGCCGCGAGCACGCGCAACAGATCACGCGGTTCGCGACTGTCGTACAGCAGTGCTCCACCCTCGATCACGTACGGGATGCCGGCAAGCCGCAACGCGGGCTCGAGATGGGTGAGCTCGGTTCGGGCTCGGATCAAGACGGCGATGTCGCAGTAGCGGGCCGCCCTCTGTGCGGAGCCATCGCGGCAGATCCAGTCGTTGTGGGCCGCGGTGATGGCGCGGGCGATATCGCTGGCCTGCGCCTGCGCTACCTCCTGCGCGGATGCCTTCATCTCACCGCCGATGACCAGTACCTCCGTGGGCGCGCTGGCGACGTGGGCGATCAGCGGCTCGAACGGCACCTGGCCGGCCGCGGTCGATGATGCAAACCATGCAGCAAACGTCGAGTTCACCCACTCGAGAATCTCGGGTCGCGAACGGAAGTTGGTGCTGAGCAGCAGCGGCGTCACGTCTGCCCGTTCCGCGAGCTGGGCGAACAGTTCGACGTCGGCGTCACGGAAGCCATACACGGACTGCTTGGGGTCGCCAACAGCGAACAACACCGGGGTATGTCCGCTGGGCAGTGGTTCCGTGAGTGCTTCGACGATGTCGAACTGCACCACGTCGGTGTCTTGGAACTCATCGATGCACAGGTGGCTGATCTCGTTGCGCAGCCGAACGCACAGTTCGGGGCGGGCCCGGAGCAAGCGGCGGGTGAGCACCAAGATGTCGTCGAACGAGACGTGTCCGCTGCGGTACCGTTCGCGGGCCTCGTGGAGCACCACGGGCACAAGGACATGCAACATCGTGCGCAACGCGCAATCGGTGATGGTCTGGCCCAATGATGAAACGAGCTCTTTCACCTCGTCGCGCGACGGCTTGCCTGCTGCGCCGCCATTGGTGCCGAGACGAGGGACAGGTCGGCTGGCCAGTGCATCGGACATGGAGGCTGACGTCGAGAACGCGTCGATCGCAGGCTGCATGTCGAGCAACTTGGCGCGCAGGGTGGCCGGCAAGGTGGGATCGGCGGTGATCGCGGCGACGCGCGCCAGCGCAGCTCGGCATGTTCCCTGCCACGGTGCTCCAGGGGCGAAATCGACTTCGTCAAACCGGTCCCACTGTCGGTCGATCAAGCGGATCAGTTGCTCGAGATGGAACATCCCGTTCGACGCAACGACCACGTCGAGGGCTTCACGGACCGCTGGATCGTCTCGTTCCGCGATGTTGTCGAAGAACCTGTTCCGAATGCGGCGAACCCGCTCGACGATGTCGGCACCAGACAGCAGTTCGTCCTGTGTGGTGAACACCGGAGGGAGGCCGGCTTCGAGCGGATGGCGTCGCAAGATCGACAGGCAGAACGAATGAATCGTGCCGACCGACATGTGCTCGATGGCTGACAGGTGCTTGCCGGGCAGCTTGGCCCGCAACTTGTTGACGAGGTCGCGGGCGGCACGATCGGTGAATGTGATCGCGACCAGCCGAGCCGGGTCGCAGCCGGCTTCCAAGGCACTTTCGAGCCGGCGGATGAGCGTCTCGGTCTTGCCGGCACCGGCACCGGCAGACACCGCGAACGAAACGTCGAGGTCGTGCCGAGCGCGATCGCGTGCCGTTTGATCGGTCAGCGTCGGCTCGGCAGCGGCGAGCGCGGGCCCCGCATCGGCGAGCGCTGTTCGCTCAACGGGTTCCGGCGGGTCGAGGTCGAAGCTGAGCTGGGCGGTGTTCACGGGGCGGTGTTCATCGGGCGGTGTTCACGTTGCGGGTTGTTCGGCTTCGAGCCACTCGCTGCGGCGCTGGTTGATCTCGTTGACACCGAGGCCGTCGGGTGCGCACACCTCGCACCCCCACGTGCCCACCTCGCCAGGTTCGAACACCCCGGCGTCGATCGAATGGACGATCTGCGCGATGCGTGTGTGCAGTTCGTCGCGCACGCCAGATGTGAGCGCGAGCGAGACGTCAGCGTCGTCTTCCGGCCTCCCGACGAAACGGTACGCGGCCCGGCTGACTGGTTGGCCCAGCAGCTGTTCCACGGCCCAGCCGTAGAACGCCAGCTGCAACTTGTCGGCGTCGGGGCCGAGCGGCGTGTCGGCGTTGATCGTCGCGTACTGGGTGGCCTTGCCCGATTTCAGGTCGAGTACGCGCAGCGATCCGTCCGGCAATCGGTCGAG
This sequence comes from Acidimicrobiales bacterium, assembly GCA_043756365.1. Taxonomy (GTDB): domain Bacteria; phylum Actinomycetota; class Acidimicrobiia; order Acidimicrobiales; family Ilumatobacteraceae; genus VFMC01. The sequence continues at coordinate 3,652 of JAYURF010000102.1, read as the reverse complement.
CCGGTCAACCGAACCGGCGAACAACACGGTGGAGGAGTCACCGTTCGAATCGTCGTCGGGATCGTTCCACTCCGCGGGCTGCAGCGCAACAGCCTGCTGGTCGGGGCGATGCGTCCTGCCGAACGTGAACTCGGTTGCCACGGGCGTGACCGGGTCTGCCAGCTCGGCCCGTAGACCACGCCGAAGCGCGGTGACCATCTGGGTGCGGCGTGCCCGCCACATCTCGGGGTGCCCAAGGAGATGCCCGGCCAGCATCGGCGCGGCGAGTTCGTCGAGCACCACTTCGGCTCGACCAGCCATCACCTCGACGTCGTGTTCGCTGGCGATCCACGCGTCGGAGTTGGGCGCCACAGCCTCGGGGTGCTCGATCAGCCAGTCGCCGATGAGTCGCTCGAACACTGCGTGGATCAGGGTGCCCTTACGCAGTGGCTCGATGTCGGCAATGTCGGTGGGATCGGCGTCGTCGGTCGTTGCGCCGAGCACCCGGGTGACGAAGTACTTGAGACCGCACTGCGCCCAATTCTCGAGTGACGTGATGCCGATCTGGGCAGGCTCGCCGGTGGGTGACGGGTGCCGGAGGGGATTCGAGTGCTGCAGGGGTCCGACCTGGCCGTCGAAGTGGCCCGGTTGCTCCTGTGCCCTCGCCGTGATTGCCCGGCGTCGACGACTCAGCAGCGGGCTGGAGCGGGTGACGTCGCGAGCGAACCATTCGCTTGGCTGGATCCAGGCAACGTCGGGCGAGCAGATCTGCCCCTGGTGCGACGCCACGAGCTCGGCGATGTGGTCGCTCGGGATCAGCGGCGACGGGTACAGCTCGCCACCTGATCGAAGGTCCCAGCGGGAATGAAGCACGGTCGCGCCAGAGCTGGCGCCATCGAGCGCCGCTAGCAGGCCGCGTTGATCGCGCAACGGGCGATTGGCCGGCCCGGTGAGCACACCCAACGGCTCGGCCCCGTGGGCGCGGGTGAGGACGAGATCGTCGGCAACGCGACCGGGGAGCAGATGATCGTTGGCCCCGACGACGAACACGTGGTCGAACACGGCACCGGTTGCCCCGACCAACTGGTCGACGAACACACCGGCACCCTTGCTCTCGGCAGTGATCACGTCTGTGTCCAAGAAGGCGGTGACGAGACGCGACAGCGTGGTGTTGCGCAGCGGAAGACCGAACTGATCGACGTCGGCCAGCACGGCAAACAGCCCCTCCACCTGCTCGGCAGCCTCGCTCTGCCAGACGGGGTAGCCCTTCCACGTATCGAGCCGCCATTCAACCGTGCCGCAGTGGCTGGCGAACCATGACTCGAGCGCAGCCGCCACCGCTGCCCAAGATGTCGCCGCCCGCACCGTGTCGCGGTGGATGCGCTGCTGTCGGACGAATCCGGCGAGCCCACGATGACGTCCATGATCGGGATGGTCCTCGGGCGGCTCGGCGGCGTTGAAGCCAACCCAGTCGCGCTCGGCAACGACGCCGCGGCGGCGCGCGTACCGGTTCCATAAGTCGGCGCGGCGCGCGAACGTCCGAACCGTGCCGTCGGCTTCGAGTTGTTGCCCGAACGGGGCGAGGCGAGCGAGTTCGATGATGGTGGAGCGGGCCAGACCGTCGCTAACAAGGTCGAGTAACGCCCGCATGATCTGCCCCGCCACCGACCCGTGGAGCGGCGGCGCGACCTGTCCGCGGGCGGCAATTCCAGCCGCGGCCAGCGATGCGGCAATCGCTGCGCGGTGCGCGCCCGCCGGCGGGTAGAAGATGGCGATGCGGTCGGCGACGACGCCGTCTTCGAGGAGGCCGACCACGCGCCGGGTCACCTCGCGAACCTCCTCGTCGTGGTCTGGGCACGACACCACGGTTGGTGCCACCGCGCTGACCAGGTGTGCGGGCGGCTCGACGGGGTGGCCGACGAGCCTGGCCACGTGGGGGCCCACTGACAGCTCCGGGTTGCGGCTGGTGGTGGCGATGACGATCGCCTCGGGGGCGCTGCCCAGCAGCGCTCGCAGCAACTCGACCTGCGCCGGATTGAACTGTTGGGTGACCACCACAACCAGCGGTGAGGTGGTGCTGACCGGATCGGTCGCGACTGCTCGGGTGGCCAGGCGAATCAGTTCGGCCTCGTCGATCAGACCTTGGCCGAGCAATCGCTGCCGGACTGCGGCCACCACCTGACACACCGCAGCGGCACTTTCGCGATCGCCGGCCAACGCGGCCAGACGGGCGGCGTGGTTGCTGGGAAGCGTGAACACCCCGTTCAGCGAGCGGTAGGCGCGGACCACTGCATCGTGGGTGGCAGGGTGCGTCGCACACGTCGCGAATGCGGTGGGCCGGGTCCGCTCATCGGCCAACACCTGTTGCACGATGGCCAGCAGCGCCACGGGCGGGGCCACCCGCCGGGAACCGAGCTCGTGAGCAACAATCGCGGTGGCCAAGCGCAGCGCACCACCGATTTCCGCGCCGCACGACCCGCCGGCACGCGGCAAACCGCGTCGAAGGCCATCGACCGTGGCACCGTCGGGGGCGACCACGCGGACGAGGCGCAGCGGATCGTCACCTTGCAGCTCGCGAATTGCTTCGCTGACCGAGCGTGTCAACGGGAGCCCCGGTGAGGTCCATCGCAAACTGGTTGGCATGGTGTCGAACCTACAGCGGGGGTGTCGCGCAGTTCCGTCAAGCCGCACCCTCGCAGGTCAGGCGGATCGACTCGTCTCCGCCACGCCGTCAGAGTGCTGGCAGGTCGAGCAGCAGCGCCTGCAGCAGTAGGGTTTCGTTCGGGTTGCGCTCGAGCGCTTCGAGTGCGGTATGGACCCGAGACACCGCCCGGATCGCCGCCTCGGGTCGCGGTGCGGTGCCGCTCACCACGGCATCGCGGTACGCGCTGGCCATGACGGTCAGCCCGCTGCGCAGTTCGTCGATGCGGTACCGGCGGATCTCTCGCTTGTGCCGTTCCTCGACCGTCTTGCGGCCACTGCCCCGCTCGCCGGTTGCCGCGACCCGCTGTTCCAAGTCGGCGATCTCAGCAGCGTGGACCGGTGTCAGCGACGCCGTTGCCTCGTCTGCCAACGCAGCGATCTCATCGACGAGCTGGACCACGGTTCGGCCGGTCCCGTCGAGGCGCGAGGCCACAGTGGCGAACGCTGCACGACGGCGGTTCAACCCCGCATCGTCGACCAGCACCCTGGCCCGGTCGAGGTTGCCGGCAGACGCCGTGGCCGCAGCGCCGGCCACGTCCGGCGAATGTCCCTCGGCGATCAACGTGGTGCGGATCAGTTGCTGATCGATCGGTGAGAACTCGATGCGGACACACCGTGAGGCGATGGTGACGAGGTCGGGTCCAACCCGGTCGGCGAGCACGATGAACATCGTGCTGTCGGGCGGCTCCTCCAACGTCTTGAGCAGCCGGGCGGCCCCAAGTGCGTCAAGGAGGTGGAACTCGTCGAGGATCATCACCTTGCGCGCCCCTTCCACCGGGGCGAGTGACGCAGTACGCACGATCTCGGTGATCTGTTCTTTCGAGATCGCGGCACCGACTCGGCGGACTTCGGTGACATCGGGGTGCTCGCCGGCGAGCACGAGACGAACCTCGCGCTCGGCGTCGGCGCTTCCGCCAGCACTGACCAGCACCGCAGCCGCGAACGCGCGGGCCGCTGCGTCCTTGGTGGA
>JAYURF010000101.1:0-2173 GCA_043756365.1 Acidimicrobiales bacterium | reverse complement strand
CGATCGTCGCCGCGGTCGAGGTGCTGTGGCCACGCCCGAGCTTCACGGAGGACGAGGTGCGCCGACGCGAAGCCGCGTGGCGCTTCAGCGGCCGCTGGTGGTCGAGGCCCGTGGCCTCGCGCCGCCACCGTCCGTTCCGCTAGCACAACAGCCTCACTGCCAACCCTGCTGGGGCTGAAGTAGGACCGGCCCGTGGAGGGTCACACTCGCATGGAGCGGGGCGCGTTACCGTTTGCACTTATGAGCATTCCTCCTCCGCCCCCGCCGTCGGGTCCGATCCCGCCTCCTCCTGGGTCCGTGCCCCCGCCGCCTGGGTATCAAGCGCCTGGCGCTCCGGCACCCGGCTTCCCGGCCGCCGGATATCAGACTCCGGGTGGATCACAACTGCCGCCCGGATACCAGGGGTACGGTCAGGCGGCGCCGAACTATGCCGGCGTCGGGTCCCGGTTCGGTGCGCTGATCATCGATGGGTTAATCGGTGCGCTGTTCGCCCTTCCAGCAATCATCGCCCTCTTCGCCGGGCCACGCGAGATCGGGGCCTGCACCGTCAACGGCGAGCCGAGGTTGTGCAACCTGCCGACCGGCGCAACCGTTGGGCTCACCGTACTTCTCGCCGTGGTCGGCAGCGTCGCCTACCTCGTGCTGTACTGCAGGAAGGTCGGCACCAGCGGGCAGAGCTGGGGCGGCAAGGTAGTCGGCAACAAGATTGTCGATGTCAACACCGGTCAGCCGATCGGCGTCGGCAAAGCGCTCGGGCGCACCCTGTTCCGCAGTTTCATCTCCAGCAATGTTTGCCTCCTCGGCTATCTCTGGGCGCTGTGGGATCCGAAGAAGCAGACGTGGCACGACAAGGTCGTCAACAGCATCGTCGTCAAGGCCTGAGGCAGCCCGCACCAATCGAACTTTGTCGCTCTGACCAGGCTCAAGCGGTCCAGACCGACACAGAACAGCGCCGCCGCCTGCACGCAGAATCCCGCAGTCTGCTGTACGGGGGCCGTAGGGGGGCCACAGTGGGCCGCTGGGGCCTTGTCACCGATCCTGATCGGCTCGCCCGCTACGGTCCTGGCGTGGACATCACCACCGTTGCCGATGATCTGATCGTGGCCCACGATGGCCTCGACGTGATCCGCCTTGACGTCCTCCAGCCGGGCACGGAGCACCAGGTCGGGCCCCACCGTGTACGCACGGCCGCTCGTCCCCCTGGCGACCTGTTGGCCCGCATCGCCACGGTCAACGACGTGCACTTCGGTGAAACGGACTGCGGCAAGTTCGACGACGACCCGCGCGGCCCGATACAGCGCGTCGACCCGGGCGAAGCGCCGTACCCGGAGACGATGAACCGCGCTGCGGTGAACGAGATCGCCGCGATGCAGCCCGACGCGGTGTTCGTGAAGGGCGACCTCTCCCGCGACGGACATCCCGACGAGTGGGCTGCGTTCGAGGCCTGCTACCGGCCCGCGTTCGGCGAACGCCTTCATGTGGTGCGCGGCAACCACGACGCCTACCGTGGGCAGACCGCCTACGCCGGCGATCAGTGGGTGGATCTGCCGGGCGTGAGCGTGGCGATGCTCGACACCACGATCCCCTTACGCACGACCGGCTCGATCACGGACGACCAGCTCGAGTGGCTCGATGCACGCGCCGCCGTGGCAGATCGGCCGGTCATCGTGATGGGCCACCACCAGCAGTGGACCGGCAGCAACCGCTCCCCCGACTACTTCGGGTTGCATCCCGACGCGAGCGACGCCCTCACCGAGCTGATCGCTCGTCGGTCGCGCATCGTCGCGTACACCGCCGGGCACACGCACCGGCACCGCAAGCGCATGCTGTCGTGCGGCGTCCCGACGATCGAGGTGGGATGCGTCAAGGACTTCCCCGGCACCTGGGCCGAGTACCGGATCTACGAGGGTGGGATCAGCCAGGTGGTGCACCGCATCTCGTCGCCCGAAGCACTGCGTTGGAGCGAGCGGTGCCGCCACTTGTACCAAGACTTCGGCATCGACTACGAGGCCTACGCACTGGGCCGGTTGGAGGACCGTTGTTTCACGATCGATCTCCGCTGATCCCGCAGGCGGGTACCGGACGAGGTGCGCTGTATGTCGTTGGCTGAGGCGGCCCGAGCCGCAGCCGTTCCACCGTTCCATGCAATGGCGATGAGCCGGTGGGCGAGCGA
>JAYURF010000100.1:0-2175 GCA_043756365.1 Acidimicrobiales bacterium | reverse complement strand
CAGGTGCCTGATCACCGATGCCGATGCCCATCAGTCGACCGCTTCCATGAGCTCGTTACTGATGTCGAAGTTGCCGTACACGTCTTGGACGTCGTCGTTGTCCTCCAAGGCGTCGACGATGCGCAACACCCTGCGGGCGTCCTCGAGGGTGGTCAATTCGATGACCGTCGACGACACCATCGTCGATTCCGCCGAATCCACCGTAACTCCCGCAGCGACGAGCGCATCACGGATCTCGTACACCGTCGAAGGGTCGCAGGTGATCCGCCACGCATCGCCATCGGCGGCCACGTCGTCGGCACCAGCTTCGAGGGCGGCCAACATCACCTCGTCCTCGCCGCCGGTCGCCATGATGACGCCTTTGCGACTGAACTGCCAGCCCACCGCACCGGGCTCGGCCAGGCTTCCGCCCAGCTTGGACAAGATGTTGCGCACGTCGGCACTGGAACGGTTGCGGTTGTCGGTGAGCACATCGACCAGCAGTCCCACCCCGCCAGGGGCGTACCCCTCGTAGGTGATCGACACGTACGTGCCCGCCGCGCCCTCACCGGTACCGCGCTTGATCGCCCGGTCGATGAGATCGTTGTTCATCTGAGCGCCCTTGGCCTTGAGCACCATGGTCCGTAACGTGGCGTTGATGCTGGGATCGCCGCCGCCGTCACGCGCTGACACTTCGAGCTGGCGGGCGATCTTGGCGAAAACCTTGGCCCGCGCTTGATCGGCTGCGCCCTTCTTGTGCTTGATGGTTGCCCATTTGGAATGGCCGGACATGTGTGCTCCTTCGGCGGCGGATCAAATTGGTTGCGGCTGATGTTCAGGTTGGAGGGGCTGATGTAGATGCTGGGGTTGCTGATGCTGGGATTGAGTAGTCGTCGCTCGGGTGAGCGCCGTTGACGATGTCGAGGAAGTGCTCGTGGAGGCGGGTGTCGTTGGTGAGCTCGGGGTGAAACGATGCCACGAGCACAACCCCCTGTTGAACCAACACCGGTGTGTCCTCGAGCGACGCGAGTACCGAGACCCCACGCCCGGCACGCACCACCAACGGAGCGCGGATGAACACCGCGTGAAACGGGGTGACCGGTGCCACAGCGTTGGGAACGCAGAACTCGATGTCGGCTTCGAAGCTGTCGATTTGGCGACCGTACCCGTTCCGCCGCACACCAATGTCGATCGCTGCGAAATTGGCCTGGTCGGATCGGCCGTCAGCTACGTCGGCGGCCAGCAGGATCATCCCCGCGCACGTCCCGAACACCGGCATTCCGGCGGCGATCCGCGCGGCCAGCGGCTCGAACAGTCCGGCGGTGTGCAGCAGGCGCGACATGGTGGTGCTCTCACCGCCCGGCATCACCAGCGCTGCGCAGCGGGCGAGATCAGCCGGTGTGCGGACCTGTGTGGTCGCCGCACCCAATTGCCCGAGTGCACGCTCGTGAGCGCGGAACGCGCCCTGCAAGGCCAGCACTCCGATCAGCGGATCAGGCGTCTCGTGACCGTTCACCTGCCCGCCGTTCACCTGGGGGCCGCTCCCCTGCCGCCCGGCTCACGATCTCACCAGCCTCGTTCGGCGAAACGCTGGTTCACTTCGTCCATGCCGATGCCCGTCATCGGAGCACCGAGGCCGCGGCTGACCTTGGCCAGGATGTGGGCGTCACGGAAGTGCGTGGTGGCCTCGACGATCGCCTTGGCCCGCGGCGAAGGGTCGTCGCTCTTGAAGATTCCGGATCCGACGAACACCGCTTCGGCACCGAGTTGCATCGCCAGCGCGGCATCGGCCGGGGTGGCAATCCCACCGGCACAGAACAGCGGCACGGGCAGCCAACCGGTCTGGGCGATTTCCTGCACGAGCGACAGCGGGGCCTGCAACTGCTTGGCCCACTGGAACAGCTCGGCAGAGTCGGCCTGGCCGATCTTGCGGATATCGCCGATGATGCTACGCAGGTGGCGGACGGCCTCGACGATGTTGCCGGTGCCCGCCTCGCCCTTGCTACGGATCATGCACGCACCCTCGCTGATCCGTCGCAATGCCTCGCCGAGGTTGGTGGCGCCGCATACGAACGGCACGGTGAACGCGTACTTGTCGATGTGGTGGGCCTCGTCGGCGGGCGTGAGCACTTCGCTCTCGTCGATGTAGTCGACGCCGAGTGCTTCGAGGATCTGCGCTTCGACGAAGTGACCGAT
>JAYURF010000099.1:0-2179 GCA_043756365.1 Acidimicrobiales bacterium | reverse complement strand
CTGCGCCGCTCATCGCAACCGTCCGACGGCCGCGAGCGCACGTTCGGCCAGCGCGTCGACACCCACCCGAAACGGCTCGATGTCGACCACTTGATCGCCCATCGACCCGTGCAGGTACCGGGCGTAGACCCCTTCACTGATCACCGCCAAACGCCAGCACGAAAACGCCACGTAGTAGTCGATGCCAGACAGATCCCGCCCCGTCCGCAACGCGTAGCGCTCGAGCATGTCGGCATAGCTCGGGAACCCGGGGGCCGAGGTGGGATCGTTGGCGCGCACGTTGGCGGCCTCACCGTCGTACCAGTACACGCCCAGGTAGCCAACGTCGGCGAGCGGGTCGCCGAGGGTGCACAGCTCCCAATCGAGTACGGCGGTGATTCTGCCGCGCCCCACGTCGGCGAGGCAGTTCCCGAAGCGGTAATCACCGTGCGCGATCGTCGTGGCGCGTTGCTGCGGGATGTGGTCGCGCAAACGAGCAGCGACCTCGTCGATGGCGGGAATCTCGCGCGTCTTGGAACCCTCCCACTGCGCCGACCACCTCCGCACCTGACGTTCGATGTAGCCATCTCGTTTGGCGAAGTCGCCGAGACCAACCTCGTCGATGTCGACGGCGTGGAGATCGGCGAGCACGTCGATGAGATGCTCGGAGGCGGGCCGGCGGAGCTCGATCGGCAACAGATCGGCCCGCTCGACACTGTCGAGCACGACCCCTCCGACGAGCGCCATCACGTAGAACGGCGCATCATTCACCGCCGTGTCGGTGCACAGCCCGAGCGTTGCCGGCACCGGCACGCCGGTGCGCCCGACGGCGGTGATGACCCGGTGCTCGCGGGCCATGTCGTGCGCGGTTGCCAGCACGTGGCCGAGCGGCGGGCGACGGAGCACGAACACGGTGCCGTCAGCGCCGGTGACCCGGAACGTGAGGTTGGAGCGGCCCCCGGCGATCAGGTCGAAGCGGAACGGGGCCACAGCACCGTCGATGTTGGCGACCAGCCACTGCGACACGGCATCGACGCGAACTCCAGCGAGGTCGGCCGTGCTCGGCGCGTGTGGAGGCACCGACAGGCCGGACATGGCGGCCACCGTAGACGCGCTCAGCCCGGCCGGGAGACCCCGACGACCTTGGCCCAGTTGACCACCGATACCTTGACCACATCGCCGGTCGCCGGGGCGTGGACCATCGATCCACCACCGAGATAGATCGCCACGTGCCCGATCGGTGCGTAGTAGAAGATCAGGTCGCCCGGTTGGGCCTGATCGGCGGGCACATGCGGCGTGGAGGCAAACTGCGCTGCCGATTGATGCGGCAAACTGACGCCCGCCTTGCCCCATGCGTACTTCGTGAGCCCGGAGCAATCAAACGCAACGCCTGGCGACGACGCGGCGAACTTGTATGCGACCCCGAGCTGGCCCTGCGCGGCATTCACCGCGACACCGCTCATCGATGATGGAGCCGGCACATCCGGAGCCGGCACCGCTGCCGGTTCGGCGGGTGTCGCCGCGCCCGAGCCACCGACCGGGGACCCGCTGACCGGGGATTGGGCCCCGCCGCCGCGCACGGTCGCCGAAGATGAGCCGGACGAACCCGACGACGCGGCGCCGCTCGAGCGAGCGCCGGTGGAGGCCCGGCTTCGGGCCTCGCGTTCTTGTGCTGCGGCGACAGCAGCGGCGATCCGGCGTTCTCGTTCCTCGGCCACGAGGTCACCGAGCTCGGCCTGAGCCGCGCCGAACTTCGCGGTCAGCTCAGCCGTGAGTTGCTCGCCGCGCGCCTGCTGGTCTTCGAGTCCGGAGATGAGCCCCGCCTGCTCGGACTGCTTGGCCTCGAGCGCGCGCTGCTCGACCGTGAGGTCGTCGACGAGCGACACCAGGTCGTCGGTCGTGCCGGCACCCTGATCGAGCGCAACCCTCGACAACTCGGCGCGCTGCAGGTCGTCGGACAGGGTCTCGACCGAGGAAAACAGCGGGGTCAGCGCCTCGTCCCCGCCCGAGGTGTACCGGTCGAGAGCGATGCCGACCATCTGGGCCTGCAGCCGAGCGAGCACCGCCTGTTGCGCATCGACGCTGCCCTGCGCAAGCGTGATCTCGCTGCCGAGTTCGTCAATCCGGTCGAGCGCCGCGGCATGGTCCTCTTCGAGTTGACCCAACTCGTTCTCGAGTGCGTCGAGGTCGTCGGCGATTT
>JAYURF010000098.1:0-5946 GCA_043756365.1 Acidimicrobiales bacterium | reverse complement strand
GCGCACCGTACCGCTCTGCCGACGCTCGCCGGTCATGGGACCGGGCTCGCCCTCACCCATACAGGGCTCACGCCAAGTCGACGAGCTCCAACCAGTCGCGACTGAAGTAATCGATCTGCCCGTCGGGCATCAGCAGCACCTTGGTCGGTTTCAGTTGTTCGACGAACTCCGTGTCATGGCTGACGAAGATGATGCTGCCCTTCCAACTGGTGAGCGCATCGGCCACCGATTGGCGGCTGGGCGGGTCGAGGTTGTTGGTCGGCTCGTCGAGCAGCAACAGGTTGTTGCGGCCGACCATCAGCATCGCCAGCGCGAGCTTGGTCTTTTCTCCACCCGACAGCGTGCCGCTTTCCTGGTACACCTTCTCGCCGGACAGGCCCATCATGCCGAGCAGGCCGCGAAGTTGGGTTTCGGTGAGCACCACATCGGGTGGCACTGCCGAGCGGATGTTGGCCAGCAACGTGTCGCGGGCGGCCAGGTTGTCGTGCTCTTGCGCGTAGTAGCCGACGTTGACGTGGTGGCCGAACTCGAACTGGCCCAGGTTTGCCGTGGTTTCGCCGGCGAGGATGCGCAACAAACTGGTCTTGCCCGCACCGTTGAGGCCAAGCACCAACAGGCGTTCACCACGGCCGAGGTCGAAGGTGACGTCTTCGAACACCGCAGGACCGCCGTAGGCCTTGGAGAGTCCCGCAGTCTTGATGACGGTGACACCGCTCGCCGGCGGGTCGGGGAAACGAACGCGCAGCGCCTTGTCACCGGCACCTGCGTGAACCCGTTGCGATTCGAGGCGGGCGATCTGCTTTTCCTTGCTGTGAGCCATCGCCGCCTTGGTGGCCTTGGCCCCGAAGCGGTCAACAACGGTTTGCAGGCGGGCGATCTCCTTGCTCTGCAACGCTGCCTTGCGGGTCAACCGTTCCTCATCCAGCGCCCGCGAGGTTCGGTACTGGGTGTAGGTGCCCTTGTATTCAACGAGGTGCCCGATCGCGTCCTCGGCGGGGCGGTCGAGGTGCAGCACGCGGGTGATGGCCTCGTCGAGGAGCTCCAGGTCGTGGCTGATGACCAGCAGTGCGCCGCGGTAGTTACGCATGAACGCGAGCAGCCACTCCTTCGCGTCGATGTCGAGGTGGTTGGTCGGCTCGTCGAGGAGCAACACATCGCTACCGGCGAACAAGATGCGCGACAACTCCACCCGCCGGCGCTCGCCGCCTGACAACACGGTGATCGGTAGCTCCAGCCGGTCGGCTTTGAGGCCGAGCCCGTTGGCGATGCTGCGCGCCTCGCTCTCAGCCGCGTACCCGCCCATCGACGCGAACATGTCCTGCTCGCGGCTGTACCGGGCGACGTTGCGTTCGTTGGCGTCTTCTTCCATGGCGATGCGGAGCTTCTCGATCCGCTCCAGCGTCTCGTCGATGCCACGGCCCGACAGGACGTGCGTGATCGCCGAGCGGTGCTCGAGCGACGGATCGATGCGCGGATCCTGGGGCAGGTACCCAAAACCGCCCTTGCGGTTGATCTTGCCCTGCGTCGGTTCGACCGCCCCGCCGAGCACCTTGAACAGGCTGGTTTTGCCGGCACCGTTGCGCCCGACGAGGCCGACCTTGTCGCGGGCCATGACCGTGAAGGTGGCATGGTCGACGACGAACTGCCCGCCGACCTCCACCGAGACGTCCTGCACCTGCAACATGGCCCTCCAGAGTGTCAGCGGAATCGCCCGACCACAACCACGCCTGAAGATGCCCTGAAGATGGCCTGGCAGATGGCCCGGACCGACGGGACCGACCGATCGGCGTATCGTGGACGAAATGGACGTGCGCATCATCCCGGCGGCCCGCCCGGGGGCGCGGCTGCAGCGCGTGGGGGTGCTGGCCACGGGCACCGCGCTGGCGGGGTCGGCGGTCCTGATCGGTGTGTTCGACCCGTCCTCTTCAGGCAGCCGGTTCCCCGGATGCGTGTTTCGTGCCGCAACGGGCTTGTGGTGTCCGGGGTGCGGCCTGACCAGGGGCACCCATCACCTGCTGCGCGGTGACCTCGTTGCCGCGTTGGGGTCGAACGTGTTCACACCGTTGGTCCTCACCGGGATCGTGGTCTCGTGGTTGCTGTGGGCGCGCCGCTCGTTCAGCCCGACGGGCATCGAGGGACCGCCCGGCGGGCGGCACCGATTCACGTCGACGCGGCTGCAGCAACCGCTCGCACGACTGGCGCCGCTGCTGATGGTCGTGGTTGTCGCCTATGGCGTGACCCGCAACCTGCCGGTTCCCGCGCTTCGCGCCCTCGCCCCCTGAAGATCAGTGTCGTATGTCGGCCTTACGGGCCGGCTGGGGGTGGCGGGGGGGTCGTGGGGGGCGCGACTGTCGGCGGAACGGTGACGGGGGCCGTGGCGACGGTGGTCGGGCTGACGGTGGTCGGGCTGACGACGGGCGGTGCGGTCGTCGCGGCCGATCCGCCAATGGTGGTGGTCGGCGCAATTGGCCGGGTGGTGGTCGGCGCTCCGCCCGTCGGCGGCAGCGTGGTCGACGGGTTGGTGGTGCGCGGTCTGGTGGGTGTCGACGGGCGACCGCCGTTCACCGATCCAGCACTGTCGTCGGTAAAACGCGACTGCAAGCACTCCCCAACCGCTCCGGTTTCGGGGTCGGTTCCGGGGTCGGTTCCGGGGTCGGGGGCGCGGCCTACGTGCAGCGCCACCGCCGCGGCAAGCGCGGCGCGCCCGGCCGGGCTGAGGTGGATGCCGTCGGGGTTGAGCACTTCCGGGCTGTCGGCGCTGATCTCGCCCCATTCGAGCACGGAGACGTTGTCGTAGACGTCGACGAGCGCCCGCAGCGTGACGTTGACCTCGAGCACCTCGGGCTCGAACTCGGTCACCGTGATCAGCACGACCTGGGCATCGCCCACATCGTTGATCAGGTTGTTCAGCCGGCGCAAGTAGTCCTGTTCGTCGCCGCCGTAGTTGGTCCCCAAGAAGACGACCACCACGTCCCAACCGTCTTCCCCACGTGCCGCCCACACCTTTTGGCCGAAGTCGATCTGCCGGTTGACCTCGGCCTCGACGGCCACATCCCAACCAAGCGGGACCATCTGCTTGCACATGTCATTGCTGTATCGCCTGGCGGTGGAGGCCAGCACGGAATCGCCGATCAACAAGATCCGGTTGCCGTTGGCCAGGAACGATTTCGCCGGTTCGGTCGTGGGCCCCGGTTCGGTCGATTCGGTGGGCCCCGTCGTCGAGGTGCTGGTGGCATCGCCCGGCGGCGCGGTGACGCTCGGCAGATCGGCCGGGAGCGTTCCGACGCCTTCGACAACCGGCGAGGGCGTGGCGGCGGGTAGGGCGACAGTGGCGCCCGGGCCGGAGGCGGCGGCCGAACAGGCCACCACGAACACGGCGCTGAGCGCGCCAAGGACCTCTCTACGGAACCGCATCAATCGACCATTCGAGCGAATGCAGCGACGAGAAGCAAGTCACCCCCTCTGGGAACACCCCGGGCAGGGGTGACCGGCGACGGGTTCAGCCGGCGCGAAGCTGGTCGCGAATCTCGGTCGGCAACTCCGCGGTGGCCCGGCGGTGGCGTCCGTGACCAACGAGCACCGTGGTGGCGCGTGTCGGCCACGGACGGGGGTTCGCCGGGGTCCGCTGGTGTTCACCGCCAGAGCGCGAGAGGGTGCGCTTGCGCAGGCAACGGGGTCAGCGAGTGCGGAGCTGGTCGCGAATCTCGGTCAGCAACTCCACTTCGGTCGGACCGGCCGGACCATCGACGACGTCGTCGGCGGCCTGCATCGACATGTACGCCTTGATGATCAGGAACAGAATAAACGCGACGAGCACGAAGTTGATCGCAGCCTCGATGACCAAGCCGATGCTGATCCGGGCCGAGCCGAGGTCGAATCCGATCGTGGTGAAGTCGGCCTTACCGGCGATCGCCCCGACGATCGGGGTGATCACTCCCTTGACGATGGCGTCGACGATTTTGGTGAAGTACAACGCGAGCACCAAGCCCACGGCGATGGTGACGACGTCGCCACGCTTGATGAAGTTCTTGAACTCGGCGATCATGAAATATCTCTCCTTGGGAAACGGTCGGGGGGGATACTTCCACAGCTTCCCCCGAACGGGTGAACTCTGCCGGACCGCTAGCGTCGCGTTCGATGGAACGAGCCGCGCATGAGTGATGAGTACGACCTGATCATCGTCGGCATGGGCTCGGCAGGGATGACCGCCGCCGAGTTCGCCTGCTCGCTCGAACTACGCGTTGCAGTGGTGGAACGCGGTCGCGTCGGCGGCGACTGCCTGTGGACGGGCTGTGTCCCATCGAAGACGCTTCTGGCTGCGGCCAAGGCCGCGCACACGATCCGCCATGCCGACCGCCACGGGATCGGCGCCGCCGAGCCGGACATCGATCTCCATGCGGTGTGGCAACGAATTCGCAGCGTGCAGGCCCGGGTTGCGGCATCCGACGACGACCCAGAGCGGTACCGGCGGTTGGGGATTCAGCTGATCTACGGCACGGCCCGGGTCACCGGACCCAACGAGGTCAGCGTCGACGGATCGCGCCAACTCACCTCACGGTTCATCCTGTTGTGTACCGGCAGCCAGCCCGTCGAACCGGAGATCCCCGGTCTCGCCGAGGTCCCATACCTCACCAGCGAGAACGTGTTCGAGATCGGCAGGCCCCCATCCAGCATCGTGATGCTCGGCGGCGGACCGATTGCCATCGAGCTCGCCCAAGCATTCACCCGCCTCCGGATCGCCACCACTGTCTTGCAGCAGGGGCCGGTCATCTTGCCGCGCGACGAGCCGATCCTCGCCGCCATCCTCGCCAAGGTGCTGCGCGGCGAAGGGGTCGATCTCCACCTTGGGGCGTCGGCCACGGCTGTGCGCCGAGATGGCGCCGAGATCGTGGTCACGGCCACTGTTGCGGGTTCGGGTTCGGGTGCGCCTTCGGGTTCGGGTTCGGGTTCGCCTGCGGAGTTCCGGGCTGCGGGGGTTTTCGTCGCGGTTGGTCGTCGGCCGAACATCGACGGGCTCGGCCTTGGCGATCTCGGTATCGACATCGGCGACCACGGCATCACCGTCGACGATCGCGGCCGCACCACCGTGCGTACCATCTACGCCGTCGGTGATGTCGCCGGTCGCCACCTGTTCACCCACTCGGCCGGCTACGAGGCGGTCCGCGCTGTGCGCGACATGTTCTTCCCAGGAAAGGGGACCGTCGACGACTTCATCCCATGGTGCACGTTCACCGATCCCGAGCTCGCCCATGCCGGACTCACCTCTCGCGAGGCCGAGCAGCGCTTCGGTGACGACGTCGACGTGTGGCGCCTCGACCTCGAACACAACGACCGGGCCCGCGCCGACGACGCAACGGACGGCGCGATCATCATCGTCACCGCACGCGAGAAGTTGGTCGGCGCGCACATCTTGAGCCCATCGGCCGGCGAGCTGATTCATGAGCTCGCGCTGGCGATCCGCCATGGGATGAAGCTCTCCGATCTGGCTAGCCTCGTCCACGTCTATCCGACCCTCGCGACCAGCGTGGGAATGCTCGCCGCCGAGTCGGCGTATGAAAAGGCGCAGCGCTACCGCTGGCTCGTGAAGCGCCGTTGACCCGCCGCGGCCACCCCGCTGTGCCAACATCGGTCGGTGCCCACGAGTCGCTCACCCCACGCGAGGCGTCGAGCTTGCGTCGGGGTTGCCGTGGGGGTCATCGTTGCCAGTGGCGCGACACTCGGCGGGTGCGCCGCAGACGGGCAGACGGCAACAACGTCATTGGTGCCGCTGGTCGATCCCGACGACATCCCAATTGCCACGATCGCTCCCACGACGACACAGGCGACCAGCAGTGATCCCAACTCGCCGTTGATCGCCGCGATCCCGGAGCTGGCATGCGGCTACGCCGACATCTTGCCCGGCGGGGAGATCACCTTCGTGGTGGGCGATCGGTTGTTCGGAGCATC
>JAYURF010000097.1:0-2183 GCA_043756365.1 Acidimicrobiales bacterium | reverse complement strand
GGGTCGCCTTTCCGAACATCCCAGTGGGTCGGATCGCCAACACGGCGAGGAACACGACGTGGCCGGTGAGCTGCCCCCACTGAGGGTCGAGCTGATTGCCGAGTAGTTGAGCGACCCCCAGCGTGATCCCCCCGGCGAGGGTTCCCCACAGCGAACCGAGCCCGCCGATGACGACGGCTTCGAACGCGAAGATCAGGTTCTCGGGCCCGCTGAACGGGGCGAACGAACCGCGCACTCCGAGCAGGACCCCGGCCAACCCCGCGGTGGAAATGGCCAGCGCCATCGCAACGGCGAACACGCGACGGACGTCGATCCCCATCAACCGAGCGGCGTCGGCATCGTCAGAGGTTGCCCGGAACGCCCGGCCAAGCTTGGTGCGGTTGATGAACAGGGCCAAGCCGCCGAGCACGCCGACCGCGCAGGCCAGTGTGATCAACGGCATCCACCCGATGCCGATCGTGTCGTTGACCTTGATTGAAGCCGTCTCCAGGCTCCCGACGTTGAGCCCGCGGGTGTCGGCGGTGTACTTCTCGAGCAGCGCGTTCTGGATGACCACGCCGAGTCCGAACGTGGCCACGATCTGGAACGCGGGGTCGACCCCGACGACGCGGTCGAACACCAGCCGTTGCAGCGCGTACCCGGCGACGAACGCGGCGGGCAACACGATGAACAGGGTGAGCAAGGGGTGGATGTCGAGGGTGTTGGAAATCGACAGCGCCATGAACGCCCAGAAGACGGCTATATCGCCATGGGCCAGGTTGACGAAGCGCATCACCCCGAACGCGAGCGACAACCCGGTCGCGAACAGCGAATACAGGCCGCCGAGAAGAACGCCTTGCACAACGGCGTTGACCCACACCATCAGTGCGCTCCGTCGACGGTCGACATGCCGAAGTAGGCCTCGGTGATCTGGTCCTTGCTGACCTTGCCCGGTACGTCTGCCAGGGCGACGCGCCCTTCGAGCAGGCAGTAGAAACGGTCGGAGACCGCGAGGGCTTGGTTGACGTCTTGTTCCACCACCAGCACCGTGGTTCCCTGCGCTTTGATCAACGGAATGGCCTCGTACACTTGACGTACCACGATCGGGGCGAGGCCGAGCGACACCTCGTCGAGCAGCAACAGTCGCGGGTTCGACATCAGCGCCCTGGCAATGGCCAACGTCTGGCGTTCACCGCCCGACAGCCCTTCACCCGTTCGTTTCAACAACGGCACGAGCAACGGGAAGGCCTGCAGGACCGCCTGCACGTTCCATGGTCCAGGCCGCGAGATGTCGCCACCGATGACGATGTTCTCCTCGACCGTGAGCGAGGCGAAGATGCGACGACCTTCCGGAACCAGCGCGATCCCTTGGGCCACACGCTTGTGGGTCGGTACCGCAGCGATCGATGCTCCGGCGAAGCGCACGTCGCCGCGCATCGGCTGCACGAGGCCGACAATGGCTTTCAGCAGTGTCGACTTGCCGGCACCGTTGGCCCCGATGATGGCAACGGTCTCGGCCTCGGCGACGTGCAAGTCGATCCCGAACAATGCCTGGAAATCGCCATACCCGGCATCGAGTGCGGAGATGCGCAACAACTCGGTCATGACTCGACCGCCTGATCCTCGCCGGCCAGATCATCGCCGGCCAGATCGTCGCCCAGGTACACGGAGCGAACCTCGCTCGACGCCATCACCTCGCGCGGATCTCCTTCGATCAGTTTGCGGCCGGAGTCGACCGCCATCATCCTGTCGACCACCCGCAACAACGCGTGCACGATGTGTTCGATCCACACGATCGAAACACCGGACGCGCGGATGCGTTTGATCGTTTCGACCAGTTCCAAGACCTCGCCCTCGGTCAGCCCACCGGCGATCTCGTCGAGCAGCAGCAGTCGCGGCTGCGTCGCCAGTGCACGTGCCAATTCGAGCCGCTTGCGATCGAGCAGCGTCAACGCTGCGGTGACCACATTGGCCTGAGCGAGCATGCCGGCCTGCTCGAGCGCGGCTGCGGCAACGTCTTCCTTCTTCCCCGCAGACACCCGTCCGCGTCGCCCGAACGTGGCCCCAACAAGCACGTTCTCGAAGACCGTGAGGCCGACGAAGGGCCGCGGGATCTGTGCGGTGCGTCCGATACCTCGGTGGCAGCGAGCGTGTGCCGACACCTTGGTGATGTCCTGGCCGGCAAAGGAGATCGAGCCGGTGTC
>JAYURF010000096.1:0-2183 GCA_043756365.1 Acidimicrobiales bacterium | reverse complement strand
CGGCAACTGCACCCGCAGTCGTCGTTGCCGCAACGGTTGCTCCGGTCGCGTCTGCGCCAGTGCCCTGACTGCCGCTGCGCGCGTGCGGCCGGTACTGAGCGCACTGCGGGGTCCGGACCCTCGCCACCGACCCGCTCACTCCAGCATGACCACGGGCCCCGACGAGGCCATGACCTAGTGTCGCCCCGTCGTTCGACGGGTTCATCATCACAGGGGGTTTCAGTGGCCGGAAGCATTCTCGGAAATCGTGTTCTTCGCAAGGAAGATCCGAAGTTCCTCACGACGGGCGGCGAATACGTCGAAGACCTGTTCGACGAGCCGCTGCTCGCCGGCGCTGCACACGTCACCTACGTCCGCTCCTCGGTGGCCCACGGCACCATCACCTCGATCGACGTGTCGGCGGCCCTCTCCTGCCGCGGCGTGATCGCTGTGTACACCGCCACCGATCTCGGCCTCGAGCCCGTGGCCTCCGACTACAACCCGACGGTGGCCCGCGGCCTGCTGGCCATCGGCAAGGTGCGTTTCGTCGGCGAACCGATCGCGGCGATCATCACCGAACGAGCCGATCAAGGTGAGGACGCTGTCGAAGCGGTCATCGTCGACTACGACGTGCTCCCGGCGTTGATCGACATCGAGGAAGCAATGACCAGCACCACACTGCTGTACGACAGTGCCGGCAGCAACGTCGTGTTCGACACCACTGCCCTGGGCATGCCCGAAAACACCGGCGAGGCGTTCTTCGAGGGCTGTGAGGTCGTGGTCACCGGCCGCTTCGTCAACCAGCGCGTCGCCCCGTGCCCGCTGGAGGGGCGCGGCTCGGCAGTGGCATGGGTCGACGGACGGCTCCACCAATGGCTCAGCACCCAGGGAGCGCAGGGCGCAAAGGCGGCGATCGTCAAGACCAACGGAGTCGACGCCGACAAGGTGCGTGTGATCACCCCCGACGTCGGCGGCGGTTTCGGCGCGAAGATCTCGTGCGATCCGGAGGAAGCGCTGCTCGGCGTGCTGTCCACTCGGGTCGGCCGTCCGCTGCGCTGGAGAGAAACCCGTAGCGAGAACATGATGGTGATGGGTCACGGGCGCGCCCAGATCCAGTTCGTCACCATCGGCGGCAGCCGCGATGGCACCGTCACGCACTACCAGATGCACGTCCTGCAAGACGCCGGGTCGTTCGTCGAGATGGGCACCATCCTCGCCCCGTTCATGACCCGGCCGATGTGCAGCGCCGTGTATGCGATCCCCAACATCGAGTGCCGCACCACCAGTGTGGTCACCAACACTGCGGTCACCACCGCCTACCGCGGTGCTGGCCGGCCGGAAGCAACAGCGGCAGCGGAGCGGGCGATGGATCTGTTCGCCGCCGAGATCGGGATGGACGCAGCCGAGGTTCGGCGTAAGAACCTGATCCCCAAGTTCGGCGACTCGCACACCACTGCGGTCGGCCAGACGTATGACGTCGGCGATTACGAGCAGTCCCTCGACAAGGCGCTCGAGGTGGCCGGCTATGCCGACCTGCGCGCCGAGCAGGCCTCCCGGCGCGCTCGCGGCGACGCCAAGCAGCTCGGTGTCGGTGTGAGCGTGTACGTGGAGATCACCGGTGGCATCCCGCCCTTCGGCGAGCACGCCAAGGTCGAGGTGCTCGACGACGGGCGGGCCGTGGTGTACACCGGCACCTCCCCGCACGGTCAGGGCCACATCACCTCGTGGAGCATGCTCGCCCACGAGCAGACCGGTATCGCCATGGACCGCATCGATGTGGTGTGGGGCGACACCGATCTGGTTCCCGAAGGCAGCGGCACGATGGGGTCGCGCTCGTTGCAACAGGGTGGCGCCGCGGTGTGGGGCACGGCCGGCGAACTGGTCGAAAAGGCCCGCAAGCTGGCCGCCAAGCTGCTCGAAGCCGACGATGCCGATGTGATCCTCGACAAGGACACGGGCAGCTTCCACGTCACCGGCACACCAGCGGTCTCGAAGACCTGGGCCGAGCTGGCTGTCGCGGCAAAGCAGGACTCCGAGTTCCCGGAAGGCTTGCAGCATGCCGCGTTCGTCGCGGTCAGCGGGGCAACGTTCCCGTTCGGGTCGCATGTCGCAGTCGTCGAGGTCGACACCGAGACCGGCCAGGTGACGCATCTCCGCCACATCGCCTGTGACGATGCCGGGCGCGTGCTCAACCCGATGCTGCT
>JAYURF010000095.1:0-2184 GCA_043756365.1 Acidimicrobiales bacterium | reverse complement strand
CGGTGCGACCGACGAGACCCGCCTGTGCCTGAGCTGCAACCAGGAATGCGTCGGCCGGATGGGTCTCAACCGCTGGCTCGGATGCATCGAGAACCCTCGCACCGGCCGTGAAGCCGAGTACGACAAGCGTCCCCGGCCGAGCGGACCACATCGCACTGTGATGGTGGTCGGTGCCGGCCCGGCCGGGCTGCAGGCCGCGATCAGCGCCGCCCGCCACGGTCACGATGTGACCGTGTACGAGCAGCAAGCCAAGGCCGGTGGGCAGGTGCGCCTCGCCGCGAGCGTGCCCAACCGGGCCGAGCTCGGCGACATGATCCGCAACCAACTCACCGAATGCCGTCGCCTCGGCGTGACGGTCGAATACGGGGTAGGGGTATGGCCGGGCATGGTTGCCGAGCAGCAGCCCGATCATGTCATCGTGGCTACCGGTGCCGAACCGCAGCGGCCGTGGTGGGTTCCCGAATCCGCCGACAACGTCGCCGATGTGCAGCAGGTGCTCGCTGGTTCGGCTACGCCGTGGGGCACGGTGGTGGTGGTCGACGAGATCGGCTTCCATCACGCCACCTCCGTTGCCGAACTGCTCGCCGACCGCGGCTGCCAGGTGGAGATCGTGACGCCGGGCATGGTCGTCGGCCAAGATCTCGGGGTGACGCTCGACATGGAGAACTGGTGGATGCGTGCCCTCGCCAAAGGCATCGTGCAATCGACCGATCTGGTGCCGATGGGGGCCAGCGCCGGCACGCTCGAACTGCTCCATCACCCCACCGGCACCACGCAGACTCGCCGGTTCGACTGGCTGGTGCTGGCGGTGCCACCGTCGCCAGTGGAGTGGTTGTACAACGATCTGAAAGCGGCCGGCGTGAGTGTGGAACGGGTGGGCGACTGCGTTGCCCCGCGTCGCGCCCACGCCGCCGTCGTGGACGGCGAACGCGCGGGAGCCGGTGTGCCGTGACCGAACCCCTCACGAGTAGCCCGGCGTTGATCGCGGTGGTGATGGGCTCGTCGAGCGACTGGCCGACCATGGCCCGCTCCGTCGAGATTCTGGAATCGTTCGGCGTCGCCCACTGCGTGCAGGTGCTGTCGGCACACCGGATGCCCGACGAGATGTTCGCGTTCGCCGAGCGAGCCGAGGCCGACGGGCTGCGGGCGATCATCGCCGGGGCCGGCGGCGCAGCTCACCTCCCGGGAATGCTCGCGGCGAAGACGACGGTCCCCGTGCTCGGGGTGCCCGTGGCATCGCGCCACCTGTCGGGCCAGGACTCGCTGTATTCGATCGTGCAGATGCCCGGCGGCATCCCGGTCGCCACGTTCGCGATCGGCGAGGCGGGCGCAACGAATGCCGCACTGTTCGCCGTGGCGATGCTTGCCGCGCACGACCCCGCCCTCGCCGGACGCTTGCGTGCCCACCGTGAGTCGTTACGCCAGGCCGCTGCGTCCAGCAAGGTTCCTCCCGCATGATCGAGCCGCCCAATTGCGTTCTGGTCATGCAATCCCGGCTCTACGGCGGTATTCCGTGACCAGAACGATCGGTGCAGTGGTGCCGCCGGCGATGCTCGGGATCCTGGGTGGCGGGCAACTCGGCTACTACTTCGTGGTCGCGGCCCGCACCATGGGGTATCACACGATGGTGCTCGAACCCGACGCGGCGGCGCCAGCCGGGCGGGTGGCCGACGTGCATCTCGTTGCCCCCTACGACGACCCGGCAGCGTTGGCGCAGATGGGGGCCGAGTGCGCGGTGGTGACGACCGAGTTCGAGAACCCGCCGGCGGCCGCGCTCACCCGCCTGGAGGCCGCGACGGTCGTGCGGCCGTCGGCGGCGGCGATCGCCATCGTGCAGGATCGTCGCCTGGAAAAGGAGTTCCTCGTCGGGATCGACGCCGCAGTCGGACCGTTCGCCGTGATCGAAACGCAGGCCGACATCGACGCTCATCGCATCGGGTTCCCGGCGATCCTCAAGACCGCCCGCCTCGGTTACGACGGCAAGGGTCAAGCGGTCGTGCATGACGAGACCGAGCTCCACGACGCGTGGGAGCGGTTCGGGCAAGTCGCCTGTGTGCTCGAGCAGCGGCTCGATCTGTTGGCGGAGCTGTCGGTGGTGCTGGCCCGCTCGCCCGACGGCAGGGTCACGCACTACCCGCCGGCATACAACACCCACGTCAACGGCATCCTCGACCTGACCGTGGT
>JAYURF010000094.1:0-5957 GCA_043756365.1 Acidimicrobiales bacterium | reverse complement strand
ACCCGCGGTGGATGGGTACGAGCGGTGATCAGCGCGGTCGCCTCGAGGCCGTCCATCCGCGGCATGCGCACATCCATCAGCACCACATCGGGGCGGCTCCGCTCGACCAGATCGAGCGCCTCGCGCCCATCGGCGGCTTCTCCAACGACGGCAATGTCGGGCTCGGTATCGATGATCATCCGGAACCCCACCCGGACCATCTCCTGGTCGTCGACCAACAACACGCGGATCATGGTTGTGGTAGCGGGAAGGTGGCCCGCACCCGCCAGCCGCCGCCGGGTCGGGGGCCGGCGCTGAGCGACCCGCCGAACAAGCCGACCCGCTCGTGCATGCCGACGAGCCCGTACCCGGTCCCGCCGCCGCCCCCGGGGCGGTTGAGCATCGCTCCCGTCGAGTGCGCGGCGGCCGAGCCGCGACCATCGTCGGTGATTTCCACCACCAGGGAGTCGTCGGTGGTGAGCACTGCCACATCGACCCGGTCGACGCGCCCGGCGTGACGGCGGACGTTGGTGAGCGCCTCCTGGACCACCCGGTAGGCACTCAGTTCGACGCCGACGGGCAGCCCGACGATCTCGCCCTCGGTGCGTAACGCAAGCGGCAGATCGGTGGCCGACGACACCAGGTCGTCGAGCGACAGCAGCGTCGGTTGCGGTGAACGGTCGCTGGCCATCGCGTTGGGGTCGTCGCTGCGCAACACGCCGAGCATCCGCCGCATCTCGCTCATCGCCTCGCGTCCTGTGTGCTCGATGCTTTCCAGCACGGCGGTGACTTGCACCGGGTTCGTGGCCATCTGCCGCCGCGCCGCGCCCGCCTGAATGATCATCACACTCACGCTGTGGGCCACCACATCGTGCAATTCCCGCGCGATCCGCGACCGCTCCTGCTGCACTCGCTGGGTCGCCAACAGTTCGCGTTCGCGTTCGGCCCGTTCGGCCCGATCCGTCAGTTCGTCGGCACGTTCGCGACGGCGGCGCACGTTGTCACCCAGGATCAGCGCTGCGACGTACAGCACGGTCGACGAGATCAACGCCCCCCACGGCGCTTCGTCGCTGACCACCCCGATGGTGACGAAACCGATCACCGCCGCAGTGCTGGCTCCGCCGATCCGCCACAGTGCGCGCCCGCCGATGTGCGCACCCACTGCGTACGCGGCGACGAGCATGTTGATCCACCCGGTACCGAGTGAATCGGAGATGTCGAGCGCGAACTGAAAACCGAGCACCGCGATCAGCACGGCCACCGGTGCGCGCTGCCGCCAGGCCAGCGGCACGGTGGCGGCGAGCACCAGCGCTGCACCGAGCAGGGATGGGTCGTTGTACTGCGGATCTCGGACCGACAGGTGGACGACAAGGCTGATGGTCGCAAGGCCGGCGGCCAGCGCGGCGTCGGCCGCGACGGGATGATCACGGAACCAGCGCACCGCTCGAAGCTGCGTCATCGTTGGTCGAAGCTAGCCGGGTGGTGCCGTGCCGTCGTCGTCCCAGCGGTTGATCCACCGTCCCCCTCCAGGCTGACCCGACGAATCGCACCAGTCGCGCTGATCGGGTAGTTGGTAGCGTCCCCGACGTCATGAGTCCCACCACTCCCGCCCCGGCAGCTTCAGATTTCATCCGCGACCTGGTGCGCGCCGACAACACCCAGGGCACCTTCGCCGGGCGGGTGCAGACCCGCTTCCCGCCCGAGCCCAACGGGTACCTGCACATCGGTCACGCCAAGGCGATCTGCCTCGATTTTGGCGTGGCCGAGGAGTTCGATGGTGTGTGCACGCTGCGTTTCGACGACACCAATCCCGACACCGAAGACACCGAGTACGTCGACGCGATCATCGCCGATGTGGCTTGGCTCGGATTCGAACTGGCGGTCCCGGTGCGCTACGCCTCGGACTACTTCGAGCAGCTCTACGTGTGGGCCGAGCACCTCGTCGAGCGGGGCCTGGCCTACGTCGACGACCAAGACGGCGACACGATCTCGGTGCAGCGCGGTGGCTACGGCAAGCCGGGTGTCGAGAGCCCCAACCGCGACCGGACCGCCGACGTCAACGCCGACCTGCTCCGGCGGATGCGCGCCGGCGAGTTCGCCGATGGGACGCATGTGCTGCGCGCCAAGATCGACATGCAGCACGAGAACATGCAGATGCGCGACCCTGTGCTGTACCGCATCCGCCGCCAGCACCACCACCGCACCGGCGACAGTTGGGTGCTATACCCCACCTACGACTGGGCCCACGGACAGAGCGACGCAATCGAAGGTGTCACCCACTCGCTGTGCACGCTCGAGTTCGACAGTCACCGCGCCCTGTACGACTGGTGCCTCGATCACCTCCCGCTGCCGGGCGACCGACCGCGCCAGACCGAGTTCGCCAGGCTGGAGCTCACGCACACGGTCACGTCGAAACGTCGTCTGGCCACGCTTGTTGCCGACGGGGTGGTCGACGGTTGGGACGACCCGCGGCTTCCCACGTTGCGTGGCCTGCGCCGGCGCGGCTACCCGGCCTCGTCGATCCGCGAGTTCTGCTCGTTCATCGGGGTGTCGCGCACCAACAGCCGGCACCAGATCGAACTCCTCGAATCCTTTGTGCGTACCGAGTTGAACCAGACCGCGCTGCGCCGGATGGCGGTGCTGCGACCGCTGCGATTGGTTGTCACCAACTGGCCTGATAACGCCGATGGCACCCCGCTGGTCGAACTGTTCGAGGTGGGCAACAATCCCGAGAACCCGGCCGACGGGGTCCGTCAGGTTGCGTTCTCCAAGACGCTGTACATCGAGCGCGACGACTTCATGGTCGAGGCTCCACCGAAGTACTTCCGGCTCACCCCGGGTAGCGAGGTACGCCTGCGAGGTGCCTACTTCGTGCGCTGCACCGGCTTCACGCGTGGCGATCACGGCTCCGGCTCCGGGGAAGTGATCGAGGTGCAGTGCACGTACGATCCCGACTCCCGCGGAGGTACGGCCGCCGACGGCCGCAAGGTGAAATCGACCATGCATTGGGTGTCGGCCGACCACGCCCTCGACGCGACAGTTGCACTGTACGACCGGCTGTTCACCGCCGAGGTGCCCGGTGAGACGACCGGCGAAGCATTCGACGACCTCAACCCCGAGTCGCGCGAACTGCTGTCGGGCTGCAAGGTTGAACCGGCACTTGGCGGCACCGACGCGGGCCAGGTGGTTCAGTTCGAGCGGCTCGGCTACTTCGCGCACGACCCCCGCCAGCCGCTGCTGTTCCATCGCACCGTCGGTCTGCGCGACGAGTGGGCCAACATCCAAAAGCGCGCCTGATCCTCGGGTCACCCGAGGGTTGAGCGCCCGGACGGGTGGGCGCTCGACACTCGGATCCCCGTCTCTGCACTCGGTTGGTTCGCGGGGACTCGGATGACTCGCGGGGACTCCGATGGCGGGCTCGGTGTGCCGCTGTGCGGAACGGGGAGGCGGGGGAGCGGAGGTCGATCACGCGAACATGCCAGCGATGATCATCGCCTCGTGCCGCCGCCGTAGGGTTGTCGTTCAGCTATGACCGACACCGCCGACCCCACCGCAAGCCTGACGAACTCCGATGTCCACCGGTACGGCGACGAGCTGTACGAGGCGTTTGCGACCAACACCACGGTAGCCAATCTGCGCGACCGGGCGCCAGGCATCACCGTCGCCGACGCGTATGCGATCCAGTCGCACGTGGTGCAACGCCGGATCGACGCGGGCGAGCACATCGTCGGCAAGAAGATCGGGCTGACCAGCGCGTCTGTACAGCAGATGCTCGGCGTGTACGAACCCGATTTCGGTCAGCTGCTGTCGGGGATGGTGTACCGCAACGGCGACACCATCTCGCTCGACACGCTCATTCAGCCGAGGGCCGAGGGCGAGATCGCGTTCGTGCTCAAGCACGATCTGGTCGGCCCGGGGATCACCGCGGTCGATGTGCTGCGGGCCACGGAGTACGTGGTGCCGTGCTTCGAGATCGTCGATTCGCGGGTGAGCGATTGGGACATCAAGATCGTCGACACCGTTGCCGACAACGCCTCGTGCGGGGTGTACGTCCTGGGTGACCGGCCGATGGATCCGTTCGAGGTCGACCTCGCACTGGTCGGCATGGCGATCACCGTGCAGCCCGCCGGCGGCGAGGCGGAGCTGTTCGCCACCGGTGCCGGCGCCGCCGTGCAGGGATCGCCGGTCAACGCGGTGGCCTGGCTGGCCAACACCCTCGGTCGACTCGGCATCCCGTTCCGGGCCGGCGAGGTGATCCTGTCCGGATCGCTGTCGGTCATGGCCTGGATCAAAGAGCCCCAGACCATCACCTGCGAGTTCGGTGACCTCGGCTCGTGCACCGTCCACTTCACGTCCGGCCCTGCGGCCGGCTCAGCAGCGGGAGCCGCATCATGACCCTCAGTGCCGACATCATCCGTGACCTCGCCGACCGGGTCGAGGCTGCGCAACGCGATGCGGTGACGATCAACCAGCTCACCGACGATCATCCGTCGATGACGGTGCGCGACGGGTATCTGGTGCAGGAGGAGCTGCTCCGCCGCTGGCAGATCGGCGGACGATCGCTGGCCGGCTACAAGGCCGGGCTGACCTCGAAAGCGAAGATGGTCCAGATGGGCGTCGACAAGCCGGGGTTCGGGTTGTTGATGCGCGACACGTGCGTGCCCGATGGGGGCAGCGTCGACGTATCCACGCTGATCCACCCGCGGGTCGAGGCCGAGATCGCGTTCGTCACCGCCACGGAGCTGTCCGGCACGGTGTCGGTCGACGAGGTGCTTGCCGCCACCGATTTCGTGATGCCGGCCATCGAAGTGATCGACTCGCGGTACCAGAACTTCAAGTTCGACCTGGCCAGCGTCATCGCCGACAACACGTCATCGGCCCGCTACGTGATCGGAGGCGCGCCCCGCCGCGTCGACGGACTCGACTTGCGCCTGCTCGGCGTCGTGATGGAACGCAACGGCGAACTGGTCGGCTCGGCCGCTGGGGCCGCGGTGCTCGGCCACCCCGCAGCATCCGTAGCGGCACTGGTGCAGTGGTTAGCCGATTCGGGACGGGCCCTCCCCGCCGGCAGCCTGGTGATGACGGGCGGGGTGACCGAGGCGATCGGCGTGCAGGCCGGCGACAACGTCACGGCGCGGGTGCAGCACCTCGGCACCGTCGGCGTCCGCTTCGTCTGAACCCAGACGGCCCGGCCAAGGCCAGCCTGGCGCGATTCTGCTTACATCGCTTGGGCAGGTGAACCTGCGGCGCGGGCTGCGATCTCGCTGGCGCGAACCTCGCTGGCCGGCACCCCGCCGATGGCCCAATGCGTGACGGGGATCTCGGTGAGCAGCACGCGCGTGTGCTCGACGGGGATGTCCAGAATCTGTGCAACGAGGGTGGACATCTCGCCCATCAACCGGTGCAACAGCTCGACCGGGCGACCCTCCATCAGGTGGATGCGGATCAGCGGCGAGACCTTCACCGCCCCGGGCACGCCACCGAGGCCCCACTGATTTCGCGGTACTGCATTCACGGTTGCGCGGAACCGTTCGATCGGGGCGACCACGATCTCGGCGTACAGCGCGGTGCAGCGTTCGATCAGATCGCGATGCACATCGGGCGGATGGCCCTCCATCAGGTCGATCTGGATCAGCGGCATCATCCCAGTGTGATCTCGCCCAGCAGCCTGATCGGCACCTGCGGTCCGCTCACCGGAACGTTCTCGCTGAGCGAATGGCGCTGATCTGGCACAGTACGCCAATGGCCAAACTCACCGCTGCCATCGTCGGGTCCGGCAACATCGGCACCGATTTGATGTACAAACTGCTCCGCTCGAACGTGATCGAGCCTCGCTACATGGTCGGCGTCGACCCGCGCAGCGACGGGCTGGCCCGAGCCGGCGAGCTCGGTCTCGACGCGTCGGCCGAGGGTGTCGATTGGCTGCTCGCCCGCACTGAGCTACCCGACGTCGTCTTCGAGGCCACCAGCGCCTACAT
>JAYURF010000093.1:0-5970 GCA_043756365.1 Acidimicrobiales bacterium | reverse complement strand
GCGCCTCGCCACCGCGGGCGGCCGGGCGCTGCTCGTTCCGCAGATCCTCGGCCGCTATCGCGTCCAGTCGGGGTCGATGATCGCGCTCACCAACCTGGCCACCGACGAAGCCATTGCATCGATCAGGTTGCGCTACCCCGACCTCGCCTGGCCGTCCCCAATCCGTTAACGGTCAGACGACGGCAGATTCGCACCGTCGCCGCCGGGCTGCGACGAATCCCGAGGTTGCGATTCGACGAATCCCGAGGTTGTAGTCCGACGAATCCCGAGGTTGTAGTCCGACAGTTCCCGACGTCGCGCTGGCGAAGCAGCTATCGTCGACAGCGTGGCTGACGAAATGCTTGTTCGAAAAGCGCTCGCTGTCGCCCAGCGGCGGCTGACGTTCGCGCGCGTTCTCGTCATTAACGGGCCACGTCAATCCGGCAAGACGGTGCTGATGCGGATGCTGCACGACCTCAAGGGTGGAGCGTGGACATCCTTGGATGACGCAACGACACTGCTGGCCGCCCGACGCGACAGCGGCGGCTTCGTTCGCGAAACCGAGCGTCCCCTTTTCGTCGACGAAGTCCAGCGTGCCGGCAACCCGTTGATCCTCGCGGTGAAGGGAGCCGTCGACCTCGACAACCGGCCCGGCCAATTCGTCCTGGCTGGCTCAACGCGATTTCTTTTTGAGCCACGCCTATCGGAGTCGCTGGCTGGGCGGGCGCTGTTCGTCGACCTCTGGCCGCTCTCGCAGGGCGAGATCGGAGGGCTTGAACACGAGGACTTCATCACAAAGGCGTTTGCAGGCTCTGAGTCACTGCTGGCTTCTGGCACTGTCGGCGAATCTCGTCATGCGACCATGGAGCGGGTGTGTCGTGGCGGGATGCCACGAGCCACCGCGCTGAACGCGCGCAATCGCCGCGAGTTCCTTGCCGCCTACGCCCGCACGATCGCCTCGCGCGATATCACCGAGATCGGCCGCCTGCCCACGGCATTTGATCTTCCCACGATGATGCGGGTACTGGCGGGCCGCACGTCGACAGAACTGAACACCACCGAGGTGGCACGAGTCGTCGGTGCGAGCCCCGACGTGACCAAGCGGGTGCTGGCGATGCTGGAGACTGTGTACTTCCACTACCAGGTACCAGCGTGGTCTCGCAATCTCACGGCAAAGGCCACTCGCCGGCCGAAGCTGCACGTCACGGATTCTGGGCTGGCAGCGGCATTGTGCGGCCTCGACGCAGAGGCCATGCGTCGGCCCGAAGCAACCTCGAGTGGCGCATTTCTCGAGTCGTTCGTCGTGGGCGAGATCGCTCGCCAGCTCACGTGGTCAGAAACCGAAGCATCGCTGTTCCACTGGCGGGACCGCGACGGTGCCGAAGTCGACATCGTGCTGGAGCGGCCGTCGGGCGATGTCGTTGGTGTCGAGGTGAAGGCCGCTGTTGATGTCGACGCGAGCGATGCGAAAGGTTTGCGAGCGTTGCGCGACCGGCTCGGGACGACGTTCGCCTGCGGCATCGTCCTCCATCACGGCGACAGGGTCCGACAGATCGATGACCGCATCGTTGCGGCACCTATCGCCCTCCTGTGGACGTAGGCGCAGGGGTGGCAGGAGGGTGATGCGCCGGACCGATCAGTGAGCGGCGGGGGCGGCTGCGGTCTTGCCGAAGGGGAGGCGCGAGACAACTGCGACGACGACGAGTCCAACGGCCAATCCCACCAGCCCGGACGCTGCGGTGTTCACCAACCACGCCAGGATTCCGCCGACCCCGGTGATGTCGTGCACGGGCTTTTCGAGGGCGTGGACGATGTCGTACGGGCCGCTCCAGCCGAGCTCGTCGGCGCCGACGATCAGGATGTGACCGCCGACCCACACCATCGCCGCGGTCCCGACAGTTGAGAGCAGTGCCAACAGCTTGGGCATGCCTGCGACCAACCCTCGGCCGAACTTCGCTGCCGATGGCTTGCCCGACTGCACCATGCGAAGGCCGACGTCGTCCATCTTGACGATCAGTGCGACCACGCCGTACACCGCGGCGGTGATCAGGATGGCCACGACCATCAAGATGACGGCCCGCGACACGAAACCCTCGTCAAGCACGTCCTTGAGCGCAATCACCATGATCTCGGCCGACAGGATGAAGTCCGTCCGGATCGCGCTGGCGATCACCTTGTCCTCCTGGTCCTCGTCGATGGCCGCAGCTGGGAGCTGTTGCTCCTCGTCGTGGCCGTCGTGGGGGGCGAACCGGTGGCGGACCTTGTGGGCACCCTCGTACGCGAGGAAGGTGCCGCCGAGCATCAGGATGATCTCGACGAGGACTGGCACGAACTCGCTGAGCAGCAACGCTGCAGGCAGGATGAACAGGATCTTGTTCTTGAGCGATCCTTTGGCGATGCGCTTGATGATCGGCAGCTCGCGCTCGGCCGCCAGCCCATGCACGTACGCCGGGGTGACAGCGGTGTCGTCGATCACGACACCGGCGGCCTTGGTGCTGGCCCGCCCGGCAGCGGCACCGACGTCATCGATCGACGCAGCAGCCAACTTCGCCAACGCAGCCACATCATCCAGAAGCCCTACGAGACCACCAGCCATTGCTCATCCTCCAGTTCTGCGTCTTAGCGGTTGGCCGACTCGACCTTGAGGTCGTGGGCGACCATGCGCTGGACCAGCTCGGGGAACATCACTTCACGCTTCCAGCCGAGCTTCACCTCTGCCTTGCTGGCATCGCCCACGAGTAGGTCGACTTCGGCCGGGCGCAAGAACTTGGGATCCTGGCGGACGTAACGCTCCCAGTCAGTGATGTCGACCGCCGCGAACGCCTGGCGGATGAACTCTTTCACCTGATACGTCTCGCCGGTTGCGACCACGTAGTCGTCGGGCTCGTCCTGCTGGAGCATCAGCCACATCGCCTTCACGTAGTCGCCGGCGTAGCCCCAGTCGCGCCGCGGGGTGAGGTCGCCGAGCACCAGTTCGTCCTGTAGCCCGAGCTTGATCCGGGCGACCGCGTTGGTGATCTTGCGGGTGACAAACTCAAGACCGCGCCGCTCGCTTTCGTGGTTGAACAGGATTCCCGAGCAGGCAAACATCCCGTAGCTCTCGCGGTAGTTAACGGTGATGTCGTGGCCGAAGACCTTGGCGCAGCCGTACGGCGAACGCGGGTGAAACGGCGTCATCTCGGTCTGGGGGGTCTCGCGCACCTTGCCGAACATCTCCGACGAGCTGGCCTGGTAGAAACGGATCGGATTGTCAGTGGCACCGCCGACGATGCGGATCGCGTCGAGCATCCGCAACACCCCGGTGCCGGTGACGTTGGCGGTGAGCTCGGCCTGGTTGAAGCTCATCGCCACGAACGAGATCGCAGCAAGGTTGTACACCTCGTCGGGCTTGGTCTGCTCGACCGCGGCGATCAGGCTGGACAGGTCGCACAGGTCGCCCTGCACCAGTTCGACGTAGGGGTGCTCCTGCTGGATCACGTGGGTCTTCGGGTTGTTCTGTCCCTTGATCAAGCCGTAGATCGTGTACCCCTTCTCGTGGAGGAGGTCTGCGAGGAACCGGCCGTCCTGGCCAGTGATACCGGTGATGAGCGCCTTGGGCATTCCAGCGAGGCTATCTGGCCACACCCATCGGTGGAGGTGACTACGGGCGCACGAGGCGGATGATGTAGTCGCATGACCCGGCGACTCGGGAGCGACGTGCGATCATGAGCCGATGGATTCCCTACCCGATGGCGTCGTCGTACGAGCGCTGCAGCGCCACGCGGACGAGCGCGGTTCGCTCATCGAGAGTCATCGTGACTCGTGGGGCCACGGGGCGGCAGCCCAGTTCAACCTCGTGGTCTCGGCGCCGGGGGTGCTGCGCGGCGTGCATCTTCACTTTGTCCACACCGACCAGCTCGTCATGGCGCACGGGCGAATGGTCGTTGGTTTGCACGATTGTCGCTCTGGGTCGCCCACGTTCGGTCAGGGCGCTTCGGTGATGCTCGAAGACGCTGATCGCACTCTCATCGTGCCGCCGGGTGTGGCCCACGGATTTTGGATGCCGAACGGTGGGACGTTGGTCTACGGCCTGGACGCGGAGTGGACTCCAGCGGACGAGCTGGGTTGCCGGTGGGACGACCCGGCGCTCAAGATCGATTGGTCAGCCTTTGGTGATCCCCTACCGACCGCGTCTCCTGGCCTGCCGCACCTGTCGGAACGCGACCGAAGTGCGCACTCGTTGGCAGCGATGCTCGCCGAGTACAACGCAACTCACGACAACGACGAGGGGCACGCAGCGTCGGTTGGTCGCGAGTCAGCGATCGGCGCCAACTGCTAGCCGGGCTTCGGCGATCAGGCGCACCGAGGTCGCCGCGTCGGCGGCCGATGACCGTGGCGCCGGTCCTCCGCGCAGATGGTCGAGGAACACGGCGAGCTCAGCCTCCAACGGCATGTTCGGCATGAAGGCGCGCTTGTCAGAGTGAGGGCCACGGCGCACGTGGACGTGATCGGCGTAACCATCTCCGAGCAATGCACTGCCGTCGGTTCCCACGAGATGTACCTCCCGCCGATCGATCGGAGACCGATCCGACACGTGGACGGTGAGCCATCGCGCCTGATCGTCGGTAAAGGTGGCCGCAAGCGTTCGAACCTGGTGGCTGTTGTCGACATGGCCATGTGCCTGGCTCAACGTGGACACTCCGCCGAACACCTCGAGCGCGATCGAAAGGTCGTGTGGGGCGAGCGTCCACGCGGCGTCAGCGTCGCTGTGGGAATCGGCGTATCCGATCCGGGTGGTATGCATCCCGACGATGCTCCCCAGTTCGCCGGAGCGGGCGAGTTCGGCAAGGAGCAGCACCCCATTGTGGTAGCGCCACTTGTCCATCACGTACAGCCGGTCGCCGAACTGTTCGACCAGGCGCCGCGCCTCGTCGGTGTTGCAGCACATCGGTTTCTCGACGAAGACCGGGACGCCACGCGCGGCAACCGCTTCGATACAGGTGGTGTGATGTGCGGCACTGACGGCCACCACGAAACCATCGCAGTGCGGGAGGTGGCCGATCTCCATGTGGACAGCACGCGCGCCGCCATGGCGGGCGACCTCGCGGCTCTCTGCGCCCGGCGACCACACGTACACCTCGGCGCCCAGCGCAACGAGGTCGCGCAAGATCAAGCGTCCCCATGGCCCACAACCGAGCAGTCCGACCGATGGCGCACTCACCGCAACGCACCGGCGAGTCGCCGGACGATCGGGTTGCCAGCGAGTCGGCGCTGGAGCCGAGCCATTCTGGTTGCCGCCAGCACTCGGTAGCGCTCCTCCGCATCGGTGCGGCGACCGCGCTCGCCCGCCAACGCCGCCGACGATGCCGCCAATGCGGCCGACGATTCGGTCACATGGACCGAAAGTTGGGCGGTCAGGGCATCGACTTCTACTGCAGCGGCTTGGATGGTTTGCTGCTGTTGCTCGACTTGTTGGTCGAGCACGCCCTGGAAGTGCAGGCGTTCGGTCATGGCCCGCGTGTACTCCGCCGACAGGCGTGCCACCTCGTGGCCGCTGCGAATGAGCGTCTGGTGTGTCGATTGGAGTCGCTGATCGAGATCGGCCACCCTCGCTGCCAACTCGTCGAGTTCCGCACGTTGCCGCTCCCGTGCGGCTTCGCACCATGTCGCGTGCGCCACCTGCTCCGAGCGGCTTCGGCGCGAATCCGCCAGCACAGCGGTTGCGGTCAGCGCATCCCACCGCGTGCTCACCACATCACGCCACCCAACGATCTCCGCGAGCCTTCGCTCGAGCGACCAGCCCCCTCGGAAGACACTGGCGATGTTCAACATGGTGACTGAATCGGTACCTGCGATCGTGAGCCCGAGGTTCATCGCGCCCGTCACAAAGAACCAGTCCGTGTACCGGTCGGTGGGCGTGAGGTGCCAACGCAGACCTTTGTCTCGTACGGCTGCCATCGTGTGCCCGAGCGTCGACAAGCACACAAAGCTCGTTCCCTGCAGATGTGCGGC
>JAYURF010000092.1:0-5988 GCA_043756365.1 Acidimicrobiales bacterium | reverse complement strand
GACCTGGCGACGGCGATCACCCGCTTTGCGGACGCCCCGGCTACTGAGTGGCGGTTCCGCGTGTACCACTCGGGCGGGTCGATCCCGCTGGCCGACCTGCTGCCGCTGCTCGACAACCTCGGCCTGCGCGCCCTCGACGAGCGGGCTTTCTCGTTCCGGGTCGGCGGGGACGTGGTGGTCCATCTGCACGACGTCGGTGTGCGCGCCCCCGAGGGTGTCTCGCTCGACGGGGAGCGCGCCGACCACCTTCGCGCTGCGTTCGAGGCCCAGTTCCGCGGCGAGGTGGAATCCGACGGGTTGAATCGCTTGGTGCTCGCTGCCGAGATGACGGCGCGCGAGGCGGAGGTGGTACGTGCCTACACCCGGTACCTCCGCCAGGTGGGGTTCCCGTTCAGCCAGGCCTACATCGAGTCCACCGTCGTGCGTCACGCGGCGATCACGGCGCTACTCGTCGAACTGTTCGCTCATCGTTTCGATCCTGCGCGCTCGCGTGCTGCCGACGGCGCAGGCGCGGTCGGGGTGGCCCTGCGAACGTCGATCCTCGAGACGCTCGATGCGGTACCGAGTCTGGATGACGACCGCACGCTGCGGGCGCTGCTGGCCCTGATCGACGCGACGCTACGTACCAACGTGTACCAACGAGGACGTGACGGCATTGCCGCGCACCGCGATGTGATGTCGTTCAAGTTCGATCCCGCCAAGGTGCCCGACCTGCCGCTACCCAAGCCGATGTTCGAGATGTGGGTGTGCTCGCCGCGGGTCGAGGGCGTCCACCTGCGCGGCGGGCGGATTGCCCGCGGCGGTCTGCGGTGGAGCGACCGGCGCGAGGATTTCCGGACCGAAGTGCTCGGCCTCGTGAAGGCACAGATGGTCAAGAACGCGGTGATCGTGCCGACGGGAGCCAAGGGCGGGTTCTTCCCGAAGCGGGCGACCGCCACCGCCGAGGAGTTCCGTGCCGAGGGCTTGGCGTGCTACCGGGCGTTCATCTCGGGCCTCCTCGACATCACCGACAACATCGTCGATGGGCAGGTGGTGCCACCCATCGATGTGGTGCGCTACGACGGCGACGACCCCTACCTCGTCGTTGCCGCCGACAAGGGCACGGCCTCCTTCAGCGATGTGGCCAACGGCATCTCGGCCGAGTACGGGTTTTGGCTCGGCGATGCCTTTGCTTCCGGCGGCAGCGCTGGGTACGACCACAAAGCGATGGGCATCACTGCCCGCGGTGCGTGGGAGAGCGTTCGCCGCCACGCCCGCGCGATCGGCAAAGACGCCGACCGCGACACGATGACCATCGTCGGCATCGGCGACATGTCGGGCGACGTGTTCGGCAACGGCCTGCTGCGGTCGCCGCATCTGAGGCTGGTGGCTGCGTTCGATCACCGGCACATCTTCATCGATCCCGATCCAGACCCGGCCGAGTCGTTCGCCGAACGGCATCGGCTGTACGCGATGACGCGGAGCAGTTGGGCCGACTATGCCGCAGCGCTCATCTCCGAAGGCGGCGGCGTGTACCCGCGCACCCTGAAACAGATCGAGATCTCGCCGGCCGCGCAACGCGCCCTCGGTACCGAGCAGTCGATGTTCACCCCGATGGAGCTTGTGTCCACCATCGTGCGCGCACCCGTCGACGTGTTGTGGAACGGCGGTATCGGCACCTATGTGAAGGCCGCCACCGAGACGCACGCCGATGTCGGCGACCGGGCCAACGATGGCGTGCGCGTCAACGGCGGCGAGTTGCGATGCAAGCTGATCGGCGAGGGCGGCAACCTCGGGCTCACCCAGCGCGGCAGGATCGAGTACGCCCTCAACGGCGGGCTCGTCTACACCGATGCGATCGACAACTCGGCCGGCGTGGATTGCAGCGATCACGAGGTGAACATCAAGGTCCTCCTCGGAGACGTGATGGCCACCACGGGATTGACACTGGCCGATCGCGACACCTTGCTTGCGTCGATGACCGACGAGGTCGGCGAGCTCGTCCTCGATGACAACCGCGCCCAGACCTTGGCGCTGGCCATCGCCCGCCGGCAGGCGCTCCCGATGGTCAACGTGCATGCCCGCTATCTCAACTCGCTGGAGGCTGAGGGCTGGATCAACCGCCAGCTCGAGTACTTGCCGACCGACAAGCAGATCGCCGACCGGCAGGCGCTGGGGGCGGGCCTCACCACGCCGGAGTTCGCAGTGTTGCTCGCGTACACCAAGACCGCGAACATCGACCTCCTCGTCGACTCGAGCCTGCCCGACGACCCGGCGCTCCAGCCCGAGCTGCACCGCTACTTCCCGGCCGTTTTGCAACAGCGATACCCCGCCGAGATCGCCCGTCACCGTCTGCGCCGCGAGATCATCGCCACCCAGGTCGGGAACCAGATGGCCAACATCTCCGGGATCTCCTTCGATCACCGTGTGACCGAAGACATCGGTGTCGGTGTCGTCGAGATCACGAGGGCGTGGGTTGCCGCACGGGACGTCTTCGGTCTCGCCGCGACCTGGGACCGGATCGACGGCCTTGGAGCGGACGTTCGCCTCGATGTGCAGCTCGAGCTGTTCATGGAGGCCCGTGGGATGCTGGAACGCAGCGTCTCGTGGATACTCCGGCACCGTCGCCCACCGGTCGACATCACCGCAGTCGTCGCGCAGTTTCGGCCACCGATGGGGCGCCTGGCGTCGGGTCTCGACGACGTGTTGTCGGGCCGGATGCGCGAGCGAACGTTTGCCGTCGAGGCGGGTCGGATCACGGCAGGTGTGCCCGAAGTTCTGGCGCAGCACGCAGCGATGTGGCCGTTGATGCACACATCATTCGATGTGATCGAACTCGCCCAGCGGCGGGCCATCGATCCCGTCGACGCGGCGCGGATCTACTGGAAGGTGTTCGGGGCGTTGGACATCGACTGGCTGTGGGACGCAATCGGTGCGCTATCGCGCAGCAACCGGTGGCAGACGCAGGCCCGATCCGCGTTGCGTGATGACTTGTTGGCGGTTCTGGCCGATCTCACCGACGACTCGCTCGAGCTCGGTTCGGTCGAGTTGTGGTGCGCCACGAACGAGCGTGTCGTGGCACGCACCGCAAACATGTTCACCGAGATCCGCCGCGCTGACAGCTTCGACATCACCACGCTGTCGGTGGCGATCCGTCAACTGCGCAACCTGGCCCTCACAACCCAGCGCCCCGACTGATCAGCGGACAACACCCTCGCCGCCAAAACCTCTGCCCGCTAGCGTTCATTGGATCATGGATTCGCCACGCCTGCGCATTGCGCCGTCCCCAACGGGTTTCTTCCACGTCGGCGGGGCGCGCACAGCGCTCTACAACTGGGCGCTCGCGCGCCACCTCGGTGGCACGTTCGTGCTGCGCATCGAGGACACCGACGAGGCCCGCAACCGGCCCGAGTGGAACCAGGGCATCATCGACGCGCTCGCATGGATCGGGATCAGCGCCGACGACCCGGCGTTCGAGGGTCCCTACTTTCAAAGCGCTTACGCAGCCGAACACGTGGCCGCCGCGAACCGGTTGTTCGAGACGGGCCATGCGTACTATTGCGACCTGACGGGCGAGCAGATCCAGGAACGCTCCAAGGCCAACGGCACCACTGGTTACGACGGCTACTCCCGCGACCGCGGCCTTGGCCCAGCGCCCGGCAGTGTGCTGCGCTTCCGCGTTTCGGCCGGAACCACGGTGGTGCGCGATGCGGTGCGCGGCGAGGTCTCGTTCGACAACGCGACGATCGAGGACTTCGTGTTGCTGCGCGGCAACGGATCGCCGATGTTCCTGTTGGCCAACGTGGTTGACGACATCACGATGCGGATCAGTCATGTGATCCGGGCCGAGGAGCACCTGCCGAACACGCCCAAGCAGCAGATGCTGTGGGAAGCGCTGGGCCATCCGGCACCGGTGTGGGGGCATGTGCCGGTCCTGGTGAACGAGCAGCGCAAGAAGATCTCCAAGCGCCGCGACAAGGTTGCGCTGGAACAGTTCCGCGACGATGGCTACGTCGCCGACGCGATGGTGAACTATCTGATGACGCTCGGCTGGTCGCCGCGGGGCGACACCGAGATCGTGCCGTGGTCAACGATCGAGGCCGATTTCCGCCTCGAGGACGTCACCCACTCGCCGGCGTTCTTCGACCTGAAGAAACTCGCCG
Organism: Acidimicrobiales bacterium; assembly: GCA_043756365.1. Classification (GTDB taxonomy): domain Bacteria; phylum Actinomycetota; class Acidimicrobiia; order Acidimicrobiales; family Ilumatobacteraceae; genus VFMC01. The sequence goes on along the minus strand of JAYURF010000092.1, from coordinate 1,846 downwards.
CATTCAACGGTGAGTACATCCGGGCGATGCCCGTCGAGGCCTTCACCGAGGCGTGCCGGCCATGGCTGGATCGGTGGTGCGGCGAGCACCCCGAAGCGGTGTGGAACGACGCGGTGTGGAACGCGATGGCCCCATTCGTGCAACTCCGCGCCGTCACCCTCGCCGATGCCGCCGGCGTGGTCGACTTCTTGTTCCTGCCCGCACCCGAACTCGACGAAGCAAGCGTGGCCAAGCTGTCGTCCACTGCTGATGTCGCGTCGTCGACCTTGGCGGTGCTGCGCGACAGCGTGACCGCGTTCGCCGGGTGCGACTGGTCTGCAGAAGAGATCAAGGCCGCATTCGAGGCGGTCGGCGACACCCACGGTCTCAAGATCGGTAAGGCGCAGGCGTCCGTGCGCGTGGCCATCACCGGTCGCACGGTTGGCCCGCCGCTGTTCGAATCGATCGAGTTGCTCGGGCGTGACGAGGCCCTGCGTCGACTTCACGCCCTGCAGGGGCTGATCCGGGCGTAGTGAGTGATCTGTGGGCGCAGTACCGCGGCGACGACCCGACGGGCGATGCGAACGGTAACGACGCGGTCCATGCTCATGACCGCTCGACCGAGATGAACGAGGTGAACGATGTCGTCGCACCCCCGGCCGGTATCGACGCTGATCCGACGCCCGTGGGCGGTGTGCGCGTGGTGGTGCCCCGACGCCGTCGCCCGTGGCGGCGGCGCGTGGTGTGGACCGTGTTGCTCGGGGTGTTCGCTGGCCTCGCTTACTACGGCATCACGGTGTTGCAGGTTCATGCCACCGGCCGCGGCGACGAGGCCCGCCCGGTGGATGCGATCGTGGTGATGGGTGCCGCCCAGTACGATGGTACGCCGTCGCCGCTGTTGCAGGCCCGGCTCGATCACGCCGTCGAACTGTGGAACGACGGCTTTGCTGCGGTGATGGTGGTCACCGGTGGCCGCCAACCGGGAGACCGGTTCACCGAAGCGGAGTCGTCGGCTGCATACCTGGTCGAACACGGCGTCCCCGAGGGTTCGATCCTGAGGGAGAGCGTGGGCCAGAACTCGTACGACTCGCTACGCGGCGTCGCCGATCTGCTCGCGGCGCGCCAGTTGAACAGCGTGTTGTTGGTGAGCGATCCGTTTCACTCGTTGCGGATCAAGCTGACCGCAGCCGAGCTCGGCCTTGACGCTTCTGTGTCGCCGACGCGCACCAGTCCGGTGCAGGGCCGTGCCGCGCTGAGTCGGGAGATGAAGGAGGCCGCCGGTGTCGCGCTCGGCAGGATCATTGGGTTCCGGCGTTTGCTCGGGGTCACCGGCTGATAGTGATCAGCCGAGTGTTCGACCGGCCAGGCCCATCACGTCGGCTACGAGCTCGAACGATTGTTTGCGTGCCGCCGGGGAATGGACGTTGGTGGTGATCATCAGTTCGTCGGCCCCAGTGCGCTCGGCGAGTTGCACTAGCCCCTTGCACACCGTCGCCGGGTCGCCGACCACGTGCTCGGCCGTCCACGAATCGACCGTCGCCTGCTCGATAGGTGAGTACGGATAGGCGGCGGCCTCCTCCGGGCTCGGGTACACGTCGGGTCGCCCCTGGCGGAGGCGGAGGATGGCTAACGCCCCCGACCCGGCCAACCAGGCAGCCTCGTCGTCGGTGCCGGCGCACACCACGTTCACGCCGAGCATCAGGTACGGCCGTTCCAGCACAGACGACGGCTTGAACGCGGCCCGGTAGGCCTGGACTGCGGCGCCGGTGTTGCCGGCTGCGAAGTGGTGGGCAAATGAAAACGGCAGCCCGAGCGAACCGGCCAGATGTGCGCTGAAATCACTACTGCCGAGCAACCACAGCGCGGG
>JAYURF010000091.1:0-5989 GCA_043756365.1 Acidimicrobiales bacterium | reverse complement strand
AGCCGAAGTAGGCGAGGATGCCGTCGCCCATGTAGTGGGCGACGTACCCCCCGTTGCGCTCGATCGCCGATGTGCATGCCTGTTGAAAGCCGAGCACGACCCGTTGCATGTCCTCCGGGTCGAGATCGCCCGACAACGTGGTCGACCCAACCAGGTCGCAGAACATCACCGTGAGGTAGCGGCGTTCTCCGTCGGTGCGGGCAACGCTCGCCGGCGATGAGACCCCCTCGACCGGTGCCGGCGCGAGCACCGGGGATTGCGGCTCGCGCGAGACGCCACATGATTCACAGAACCGGTTGCCGGCCGCGTTCGGCGCAGCGCACTCGGCGCACGACCACTCGAGCCGCGATCCGCATTCGCCGCAGAACTTCGCCGTCGGGGGGCAGCCGTTCCCGCATTGGCCGCAGGTCGTCACGCGATCATCCTGGGCCTTCGCCTCACGACTCGACCGTCACGGCAGAACCCTCACGGAATTGCACCCACAGCCGACACTCAACCGGATCATGCGCACGGGTTGTTCGAATGGGTCTGGCAGAAGGTGGCCGCCTGGGCGAGCGAGGTGTTGAACGTGAACACGTCCGGGTTGCCTGACGGGTAGAACAGCGTGCCCTCGTGTTGCACCATCGCGCAGATCATCGCGGCTTGGGCCGGAGAGGCCCAGTACGCCACACACGCGGCGAGCACCTGTTGCGGATCCTGCGACGGATCGTCGGCCATGATCATCTGCCACCGGGCAGCGACGAGGTCTTGCACCATGATCTGTTGCGCACTGGCACAGTTCGCAGCGATCATCGTGCCATCGCCGACGGTCGTGAAACCCTGGGCCTGCGCGTAGAAGTAGTAGGGATGATTTGCCCCAAGCACGGCGGTCTTCAGACCGGGAACCACCTGGACGGTGAGTACCTGGTTCACTCCGAGCCGCACACCGAACAGGGTCTCGAACACCTGGCGCGGTGGCCCACCGCAGATCACCAGCGGGATGGTGTATCCAACGTTGGTCGTGCTCGGCACGAGCATCAACGCGAGCTGCGCGAGCTGATAGTCCTTGAAGTAGTTGGTCGGCGCGAGGAGCTGCGAGATCAAGCTTCCTTCGGTATCACCAGCAGCGATCGGGACGCAGTCGATCAGCCGCTCGAGCAACACGATGTCGTCCATGCTCGGCATCCCGTTGGCCTGCAGCAGTTCCGCCCATCGGGTCGGGACCGCATCATCGAGGTAGTCCTGCGATGGATCGACCAGGTTCATCGGGGGGTAGTGGAACAGCTGTGCCGATCGCTGGTGTAACAGTGGCAGCCCGAGTGGAGCAAAGAACCGCCACCCCGTTGCCTGCGGATCCCACAGCTTCGGTGCAACCTGTTTGATCGTCGCGATGTCGGCCAGCGCGAGAGCGCAGTTGCTCAGGAACTGGGGCATCCGTTTGGTGTACGTGAGCAAGTCGTTGGAGATCGGCGGCGGCCCCTGGACGTACAGCGTGTAGGTCGTCTGATCGAACTGCACGCGGGCCACTGCGCCCTGGGACGCGAGCCCGTCGCGTTCGAGTGTCTGGTTGAACCAGTGAAGGATGGTGTCCGACAGCGACTGCGTGCTTCCCGGCACGTTCGGGTACGAAAAGAACGAGGCAACGTCGCTGGCAGATCCGAGCGGGATCGTGAACACCAACATCGGGGCGGCCGCGGAGTTCACGAATCGGCCCGGATCATCTCGGCGGCGCGCTCACCAATCATGATCGACGGTGCGTTGGTGTTGCCGCTGGTGATCGTGGGCATGATCGACGCGTCAGCGACACGCAGCCGCTGGAGACCGTGCACCCGCAGCCGAGCGTCGACGACGGCGAGCGTGTCCGAGCCCATCTTGCAGCTGCCTGCCGGATGGAAGTACGTGGTCGCCGCATTGCGGACGAAGTTCTCGAGGTCGGCGCGGCCGAGCGTGCCCGGCATCAGCTCGCGCTTACGCAATCCATCAAATGCTTTCGCGGCACCCATCTCGCGGCACAGTTCGGTGGCGGCGACGAGCGCATCGACATCGGCCTGGGTCTGGAGGTAGTTGATGTCGATGCATGGATGCGCTGCCGGATCGGCCGAAGCGAGCGTGACACTGCCGCGACTGCTGGGGCGCACCAAGCTGGGGGCCAGCGTGAACGAGTTGGGTGTCACCCGATCGGCCAGCTCGGGGGTGGCGAACGGGAACTCGATCAGCACCGGTTGGGTATCGGGAACAAGCCGCTCCGGCGACGACTTCCACCACCACGTGACCTCGGCGGCGTTGTTGACCAGCGGCGGGAGATCCCCCACCGTTTCGTAGGCCACGCCGCCCATCAAGGTGTGGTCCTGCAGGTTCTTGCCGACCCCGGCGAGGTCGGCCACGACGGGGATGCCCAGACTGCGCAGATCGTCGGCGGCGCCGATCCCCGACAGCATCAGCAGTTGCGGGGACGCGATGGCCCCAGCGGAAACGACGACCTCGGTGGTCGCGGTCGAGTGCGAGACCGCACCGTCGACGAGGTAGTCCACGCCGGTGCAGGTGGTGCCGTCGAAGGTGAGCCGTTGCACATGGGCGTTCGTGACGACGGTGAGGTTGTTGCGGGCCATCGCCGGGGTCAGGTAGGCGGCAACGACGCTGAAACGCTTGCCGTCTTTGATCGTGAAGTTGAAGTAGCCGATTCCTTCAGATGTCGGCCCATTGATGTCGTCGATCACCTCCAACCCGATTTCGCGACCGGCCTCGATGCATGCTGCCGCGAGCAGGCCGACCTCGATCGGCGGAGCGACCCACATCGGTCCGCCCACACCGCGCAGGTCACTGGCGGGACCCTGCCAGTTCTCGATCCGCTTGAACACCCCGAGCACGCTCTGCCAGTCCCAGCCCGGGTTACCGGCGTATGCCCAGGAGTCGTAGTCGGCGGGATTGCCGCGCACCCAGGCGCTGGCGTTGTGACTGTGGCAGCCCCCGATCATGCGCGCCCGCGGGCAGTGGTCGATGCGGTTGTTGGCATAGCGCATCGGTGCCGTCATGTATCCCCAGTCGAGCGGGCCCGCAAGTAGCGTGGGCCACATGCTCGGATCGGCAACCTCGGGATGAACGTCGCTCCCGCCGGCTTCGAGCAACAGGACCCGTATCGCCGGATCTTCCGAGAGCCGCGCTGCGATCACGCACCCAGCCGATCCCGCTCCGACGACGATGAAATCGAACGCTTCCCCAGTCTCACCCATGCGGGGGAGAGTACTGCACGCAGCAGGCGGCGCGCGTCGACGTGACGGCCGTCACCTGGGGCGATCACCACGGGAGCACACCCTCGTGTCACCCGCGGGCGGGCCGCGGCCGTCCGTACTGACATGCCGCAGATCTGGGTTGCCGATACCGAGCCACACCCGCGGTTCTCGCTGTACACGCGAGGCAACGTCGGCGAGGTGTTCCCCCACGTGATGACCGCGCTGACCGGCACGTTGATCGGGGACGCAAACCGAGATGGGCAGATCGAGGTGTTCCGCGAGATGGGTGTACTGCGCCCCAGCGAGATCAACGGACCCTCGCTCGGTACCGGTGTGTTTGGCGGGTACCTCTACATGAGCGCATCGGTGATGAGGCTGTTCGGTGCGCGGATGCCGGGCATGTCGGCGGCCGATGCTGACGAACAGGTGATGGGCGAGGTCGCCGATGTGCCGCCATACCGTCGCGCCAAGGGTGACCGGAACCTGCTCGCCACGCTCACGTTGAGCCGCCACGTGGTCAGGATGTTACGTCGGCCCGACCTTGCCCCGCTCGACGTTGCTCGCACCGACGCGCAGGCCTGGCTGTTGACGATGCCTGATCTCGAAGCGGCTTCGGATGAGCAGTTGCTGCGGTGGCTCGAACCGTTCGCGCTGCGCCAGGGGGCGAGCATGAAACGGCTCCTTCAGGTCAGCATGCTGGCTGGCGCGCCGCGGGTGCTGCTCGACCGCGTCCTCGATCGACAGGGGATGCCGCCCGGCCTCGCCAACCGCATCGTCGGTGGTACGGGCGACATCGACTCCGCGCAACTCGCCCAGCGGCTGTGGGCGCTGGGGCGCCTGGTTGCAGGCGACGCACTGATGACGGCGCTCTTTGATGCCGGCCTCGACGGGATCGCCCGGCGGACGCGGGATACGCCGTTACAGCCGGCTCTCGACAGCTTCCTCGCGGACCACGGCCACCGCGGTAACGACGAATACGAGTTGGCGACGCCAGCCTGGGTGATGGACCCGGCACCGGTTTATGCCGCCATCGACCGGTTGCGCCACGCACCAGCCGAACGCGACCCGTTTGATGCCGGTGACCGCCTCGCGGCCGACGCTGACGCCTCGCTCACCGAGGCCACGCGACGCGTGCCGCGACGGATGCGTTCGATGATCCGCCGTTGCGCGATGGTGGCCCGGCAGGGCGCGATCGGGCGGGAGCGGGCCAAGGACATCTTGGTACTCGAGAACCTGGGGGCACGACGGGTGCTTCACGAGTTGGTACAACGAGCCGCATCTCGTGGCGGTCCCGCCGACGTGCGGGCAGCATTCTGCGTCACCATCACCGAGTTGGCGGATTTCGTTGCCCGGCCCGGCGATTTCGCCGACCTGATCGCGCAGCGTGCGGCGTTGCAGCGCTATCTCGACGAGCGAATCCCACCACCGTGGTTCGACGGCCGCATTCCCGATCCGACGACATGGACGATGCGTATCGATGTGCGTCCGTCCGCACCGGCGGCGGGCACGACGCTCACCGGCATCGCCGTCAGCGGCGGCGTGGCATCGGGCCCGGCCCGCGTGATCGTCGATCCCGCCGATCCTCGCGGCCTCGCACCCGGCGAGGTGCTGGTGTGCGCGATCACCGACCCATCGTGGACACCGCTGTTCCTCAGTGCCAGTGCCGTCGTCTGTGACACGGGTGCCGTGCAAAGCCACGCGGCCATCGTTTCGCGCGAGCTCGGTATCCCGGCTGTGCTCAGCGTCGCGGGAATCACTTCAGTGGCCGACGGAACCATGCTCCACGTCGACGGCACGGCCGGTACCGTGCGAATCGGCCCCGGAACGAACGGTAGCGCATCGTCCGAACCTCTGACTACAGGTTGATCGCTCGTTCGGTGAGGGGGTCTCCGGCAATTCTGGTGTGATGCATGACCCGTGGTTCGGTGGGGTTGTACGGACGGGCGCGGTGCAGGACACAACGGTTGTCCCACATCACCAGATCGCCGGGTACCCACTGGTGCTCGTAGGTTCGCGGGCTCCGGCACGCGTGGTCGAGCAAGTCGGCGAGCAACGATTCCGATTCCGATTCGGACAGACCGCTCACCCCGTAGGCGTGACGCCCGATGAACAACGCCGACCGCCCTGTCACCGGATGCACCTTCACCAGCGGCCGGCGCGGCGGATCGAGCACGTCGAATCCGTACGATCCGACGGAGGTGTCGGTGAAGCCGATCTCTGCTTGCGAGTACTTGATCGAATGGAACGCGGACAACGTGTCCAACCGCTGCTTCATCGCCGCCGGTAGCTCGTCGTAGGCGGCACGCATGTCGGCCCACTCGGTCGTGCCCCCCGACCCGGGAACCACGTGGGCCGACAGCATCGAGGCCTTCGCCGACACCGGCAGGTACGAGCTGTCGGTGTGCCAGCCCTCGTTGCCGCGCAGGATCTGCATCGACGGCTCATCGTGCGAACGAAAGCGGCCGTCGGAGGTGACGTTGGTGATCGGCGTGACCCCGGTGAAACCGGCAACGTCTTCGAGAGCACCGAAACGTGAGGCGAACGCAACCTGTTCGGCATCGGTGAGGTGCTGGCCGGGGAACACCAGCACGGCATGTTCGTGGAACGCAGCCTCGATGCCGCGCCAACTCGCTTCGTCGAGTTGCGCGAGGTGAACGCCGGCGACGACCGCCCCAATGGTTGCGTCGATCGCCGTGATGGACAGTTCGGTCATCGGGCCTCGATTCGAGATGCGATGGGCTCACTCGTCATGGTGTTCCGGTCAGTCGAACAGGCCGGGG